>DATMJF010000621.1:0-7694 GCA_035554455.1 Rummeliibacillus sp. | reverse complement strand
TCTCACTTGATCCGCTGTTCTTGCAAGGAGTTTACGCCGTTTTCACTTCAAATTTTACTTATATAATCAACAATGAAGATAAACAGAGCCTAACAATAAATAAACGAAATTCATATGAATTATTCACATGAATTTCGTTTTTTGTTTTGATTATAAGATTTTATTAAAGAAGTTTTCAAACTATTTTCTTATATTGCCTTGACGCAAACTCTGTAAAGGAGTATGATTCTTTTAATTATTCTAACAATTTAATAGTAATTCTTATCAAGAGAAGTCGAGGGACTGGCCCGATGACGCTTCAGCAACCAGCCAAATGGTCAGGTGCTAATTCCAGAGGAGTAATCCTGTAGATAAGAAGGAACATATATCATGAACCGAAAACCTTCTTATATTTTTTTGTAAGAAGGTTTTTTTATTTGGCTATGTTATAGGATATTTTTATAACCGAATCGGGCTACTTAGAAACAGAAAGGATGGACTGTATGGGATTTTTAGAAAAACTTCAATCGCAAGTGTTAACAGCTGATGGTGCAATGGGGACATTATTATATTCGTATGGGATTGATTATTGTTATGAGGAGTTAAATGTCAAAAAGCCAGAAGTTATCGAAAATATACATCAACAATACATTGATGCCGGGGCAGATATTATTCAAACAAATACTTATACAGCTAATGCCATCAAGCTTGAGCGATATGGTTTAGAAAATTCGGTAAAGGCATTAAACGAAAGTGCCATTCAAATCGCTAAAAAAGTTGCTTCAAAAGAAGGACAGTTTGTACTAGGAACTATTGGAGGCATTCGCGGTGTACGTAAAACTGATGCGACATTAGCAGAAATCATACAGTCATTGGATGAGCAGGCAGGATATTTGCTCGCTGGTGATCCAGACGGTCTGTTGCTAGAGACTTATTATGATTTTGAAGAATTAACTGCAGCTGTGAAGCATTTACGTAAAATAACCGATATACCGATTATTTCTCAAGTATCAATGCATGAGCCAGGTATTTTACAAAATGGCTTGTTATTAAATGATGCCCTTCATCAATTAGAAACGATTGGTGCAGATATCGTTGGCGTCAATTGCCGGCTAGGTCCTCATCACACAATCCAAGCATTTGAAGATGTTGAGCTCCCAACAAAGGCATTTCTTTCTGCATACCCAAACGCTAGCTTACTAGATGTTGAGGATGGAAAAATTTTTTATGAATCAGAAGCAGACTACTTTGGCCGTTCAGCGGTCCTATTGCGAGATCAAGGAGTTCGATTAATCGGTGGTTGTTGTGGCACGACACCAAAGCACATCGAAGCTGTGAAAAAACGCATTGCGGATTTACCACCAATTCAGCATAAAGTGGTCAAACATAAAGAAGTTATCAAGATTAAAGAGGCAGCAAAGGACAGCTATGAACCCCTTCATGAAAAGGCAAAAAAAGAGCGCTCTATTATTGTAGAGCTAGATACACCAAGACATCTAGAAGTTGAGAAATTTATAGAAGGCTCAAAAGTTCTATATGAAGCCGGCGCTGATGCAGTTACAATGGCAGATAACTCACTTGCTTCACCTCGTATAAGTAATATGGCGATGGGTTCTATTTTAAAATTAGATCATCATATTCGACCACTTGCTCATATTACTTGCCGTGATCGGAATTTAATTGGTTTACAATCGCATTTGATGGGCTTAAGCGCGCTGGGTATCCACGATATATTAGCTGTCACGGGTGATCCAACAAAAGTAGGGGATTTTCCAGGTGCAACAAGTGTCTATGATGTTTCAAGCCTTGAACTTCTACAACTAATAAAAAAATTAAACGAAGGTATATCTTTCTCAGGAAAGCACCTACGAAAAAAGGCTAACTTCTCCGTCGCAGCCGCATTCAATCCGAATGTTCGAGTAGTAGAACGTGCTGTAGGTCGTTTAGAGAAAAAAATAGAAGCTGGAGCAGACTACTTTATCACACAGCCAGTTTATAGTAAGGAAAAAATTATTGAAGTTTATGAAGCAACGAAACATTTAGATACACCTATTTTCATCGGCATTATGCCACTAACTAGCTTACGAAATTCTGAATTTTTGCACCATGAAGTACCGGGTATCAAGCTTTCAGAAGATGTATTAGAACGTATGCGAGCGACAGGCGAAGATAAAGAGGCAGCAAAAGCAGAAGGGCTAGCTATTGCGAAAGAGTTAATCGATACAGCAGCTGAATTGTTCAATGGTATTTACTTAATCACGCCATTTATGCGTTATGATATGTCGATTGAATTGATGGAGTATATTCGTGAATTAGACCACAAGAGAGAGGAAGAAAACAACTATGCCAAAGCATCTCATTGAGGAACGACTCGAAAATCATATTTTAGTGCTAGATGGTGCCATGGGGACGATGTTACAAAATGCAAATTTGACTGCAGATGATTTTGGAGGTGAAGAGTATGAAGGATGTAATGAATATTTGAATATTACACGTCCGGATGTTGTTGAAGCTATTCACCGTGCGTATCTCGAAGCAGGTTCAGATGTCATTAGTACAAATTCATTTGGTGGTACACCTATTGTTTTAAACGAATATAATCTTGGGAGCAGCGCAGAGGAAATAAATAAAAAAGCTGTTGAAATTGCAAAAAAAGTTGCAAGTGAATATTCTACCCCAGAATGGCCGCGTTTTGTAGCAGGTGCAATGGGACCAACTACGAAAACTTTGTCTGTTACTGGTGGCATTACCTTTGATGAATTAAAGCATGATTTCTACGTACAGGCAAAAGGATTAATAGAAGGCGACGCGGATGTTTTATTACTTGAAACGAGCCAAGATATGTTAAATGTCAAAGCAGGTACACTCGGTATTAAGCAAGCTTTCGATGAGTTACATAAAACAATACCAGTCATGATCTCTGGAACAATTGAACCGATGGGGACTACACTTGCTGGTCAAGGTATTGAAGCTTTCTATATTTCCATTGAGCATATTAAACCTCTTTCTGTAGGTTTGAACTGTGCAACAGGTCCAGAATTTATGACAGACCACTTACGATCGCTATCAGAAATAGCAACAAGTTATATCAGTTGTTATCCAAATGCAGGTCTACCGGATGAAGAAGGACATTATCACGAAACCCCTGAATCATTATCGAAAAAGCTTGCAGGTTTTGCGGATAAAGGATGGCTAAACTTCATAGGAGGATGTTGTGGCACAACCCCTGATCATATTCGAGCAATACGTGAAGTGGTAAAGAATCGTAAACCACGTCAAAAGCCAGATCACGAGCATGGTCATGTTGTTTCTGGGATTGATTCATTAGTTTATGATGATTCCATGCGACCATTATTTGTCGGAGAACGGACGAATGTTATTGGTTCGCGTAAATTCAAACGCCTAATAGTAGAAGAAAAATATGAAGAAGCTTCCGAAATTGCACGCGCACAAGTAAAAAATGGTGCTCATGTTATTGATATTTGTCTAGCCAACCCAGATCGAAACGAGCTAGAAGATATGAGAAACTTCATGCAAGAAGTAGTGAAGAAAGTAAAAGTACCCCTTGTCATTGACTCAACAGATGAAAAAGTTCTTGAAGAAGCGCTGAAATATTCACAAGGTAAAGCCATTATCAACTCCATTAATCTTGAAGATGGAGAAGACCGTTTTGAAGCGGTTTTGCCAATCGTCAAGAAATACGGAGCATCCATTGTTGTCGGTACAATTGATGAAAAAGGAATGGCAGTAGATCGAAAACGAAAATTAGAAATTGCAGAGCGCTCCTATGATTTACTAGTTAATAAATGGGGAATTGCACCGGAAGATATTATATTCGATCCACTTGTATTTCCAGTAGGGACAGGTGACGAACAGTATATCGGTTCAGCTGTAGAAACCATTGAAGGAATTCGCTTAATTAAAGAAAAATTGCCAAGAGCTTTAACGATTCTTGGTGTGAGTAATGTTTCTTTTGGGTTACCACCTGTAGGACGTGAAGTATTAAATGCAGTCTATCTATATAACTGCACACAAGCTGGACTCGATTACGCGATTGTTAATACAGAAAAGATTGAGCGATATGCTTCTATCCCAGAAAATGAAATTAAACTAGCAAATGATCTATTGTTTGATACAACAGACCAAACATTAGCTGATTTTACAGATTTCTACCGTGATAAAAAGAAAGAAAAAACAGAAGCTGATATTCCAAAAACTGTTCCTGAACGATTAGCCTATTATGTTGTGGAAGGTACAAAAGAAGGACTAATTCCAGACTTACAAGTAGCATTAGAGCAATACGATACGCCACTAGATATTATCAATGGACCTTTAATGAAAGGTATGGCTACGGTCGGTAAGCTTTTCAATGATAACCAACTGATTGTTGCGGAAGTTCTACAATCTGCAGGTGTAATGAAAGCTGCGGTATCATTCCTTGAAGACTTTATGGAGAAAAATGAAGACGATACGGGGAAAGGAAAAGTGTTGCTAGCAACTGTAAAAGGTGATGTACATGATATTGGGAAAAACCTTGTTGATATTATTTTAAGTAATAATGGCTATAAAGTAATCGACTTAGGAATTAAAGTATCACCACAAGATCTTATTGATGCCGTTCGTACTGAAAAGCCAGATATCATAGGTTTATCAGGCTTACTTGTAAAATCAGCACAACAAATGTTGATTACAGCACAAGATTTTAAAGAAGCACAGATTGATACACCAATATTAGTAGGCGGGGCAGCGTTATCTCGTAAATTTACCGACACGAAAATTGCAGTAGAATATGATGGACCAGTACTTTATGCAAAAGATGCAATGCAAGGTCTTGAACTTGCTAACCGATTACAAAGTGATGAAAAAGAAATTTTAATACATGAATTGCAAGCATCTCAAGAAAAACGTTTAGCTCAAGAAGCAAAACGCGCTGAAAGAACGGCGGTTGCGGTTGCACCAAAGCCAGTGAAAACTGTACGAGCAGATGGGCCTGTTTTTGTGCCACAAGACTTAATAAGACATGTAATCAAAGATTATTCAGTTGCTCATTTACAACCATATGTAAATATGCGAACACTAATTGGGCATCATCTGGGTCTAAAAGGTTATAATGAAGCAATGCTTGAAAAAGGTGATGAACGCGCTGTTCATTTATACGAATTAGTAACAGGATTTTTGCAATCAAACATATTGAGCCCTTCTGGAATGTATCAATTCTTCCCTGCACAATCAGAAGGGGATGATGTCATTATATTTGATCCTCGTGATGCAAAAACGGAGATTGAACGTTTTACATTTCCACGCCAAAATAAGGAGCCGTTTTTATGCTTAGCAGATTTCTTAAAATCAGTGGATAGTGGAGAAATGGATTATGTAGGGTTCATGCAGGTGACTGCAGGGCATGGTGTGCGTGAAGCAGCGACTCGTTTGAAAGAACAAGGGAAATTCTTAGAAAGCCACGCACTTCAAGCAACCGCATTAGAGCTTGCTGAAGGCTTTGCGGAACGTATTCATCAAGAAATGCGCGATCATTGGGGTTTCCCTGACGCAACAGATTTCACAATGCGTGATCGATTCGCGGCAAAATATCAAGGTCAACGTTTTTCATTTGGCTACCCAGCTTGTCCAAACTTAGAAGATCAAGAGAAATTATTTAAGCTTATTAAGCCGGAAGATATTGGGGTACAACTGACAGATGGTTATATGATGTCACCAGAAGCATCTGTTTCAGCTATCGTTTTTGCGCACCCAGATGCAAGATACTTTAATGTTGAATAAATATTCCTAAAGAGCGTATCCAAATTTGGATACGCTCTTTTTCTTAAGCTGTCTTAATGGATACTGTATATCCCAAGTGCCATCACGCTAAGTATTAAAAAGATTTAGTATTGATTTGGTATCGCTTTCATTTCCACTGTTTACGCATACTTGCCGAAGGAATATTAAGTTCATCTCGATATTTACTAATGGTTCTTCGGGCGATTTGAATAGCATGTTCTGTATTAAAATACTCAGCAATTTTTTGATCTGAAAAGGGTTTAAGTTTATCTTCTTTTTGGATGAATTGCTTTAATAATGTTTTTACCTTTTCTTGTGAGATATTGCCACCATCATTTGTTGCAACTTTAGAAGTGAATAATGATTTTAACTCAAACGTACCAATAGGTGTTTGAATATATTTATTTGAGGTTGCACGACTCACAGTAGATTCGTGCATCTCGATTTCATCTGCCACTTCTTTTAAAGTTAAGGGAATCAATTCAGATAGCCCTTTACTAAAGAACGGTAATTGTCTTTTCATTAAAACATGCATTATTTTAATAATTGTATTGCGGCGTTGTTCGATACTGTTCATAAGCCACTGGTAGTTTTTGTAGTGAGTATGAATATATTGTTGATCGTCGCGATTTGTGTTGGGAACCGTTAAATAATACTCATTCAATTTGATACTTGGTAGATAGTAATCATTTAAATAAAAAATTAGTTCATTTTGATGTTCTTCCACAATAATATCAGGTCGTAAATATTCTGTGCTTCCGATTTGCATAAGGGAGCATGGTCTTGGATTGAGCGTTAGGATGAGCTCGCTTAGCTGTCCAACTTGTGCAACGGAACATTTTAGATTTTTAGCAATGAGCGACCATTTTTTTTCAGCAAGCAAAGGCAAATAATGTTGAATCATTTCTTCTAACATAGGGTATTCAGGATATCGATATTGACTTTGTATTAATAGGCATTCTTCAAGATTCCTTGCCCCAATCCCGATAGGGCCTATTTGTTGAAGGAGTTCTATACCTTTCGTAATGTCTTCTGTTGAATAGTTTGAACCTGTTCCTTCCATTTCTAAATATCCGTTGTCATTTAAATTGTGAATCATATAAGTTAATAATTTCTTTGCATAGTTATCTTTAAAATTTAATTTGACCATTTGCATCATTTGATCTCTAAAATTTTCTTCTATAGGTTTTGATATATCTGTCGGTTGCAGAGCCATACGTTTTAATTTCTTAAAAGACGGAAGCCTTTCAACTTGTGTTGTAATTGATGAGTCTTGAAGTTCAATTAATGGATTTTCTAACTCTTGTTGCCGGATAAATTGTTCTAAATCATCAGTTGAATATTGGAGTAATTCAATGGACTGCCGAAGTTGAGCTGTCATTAAAAGTTTTAATTCTTGACGTTGTTGCATCATAAGTTCCATAACAAAATCCTCCTAAACTAATCTCTTATCCTCAAAAACATGATTACTAGTCTAAATGCTGAAAAAATCTGGTATATGTATAAAATATTATACTTTAAGTATTCATTTATTCAAATATGTAATTGGCGTGGATTCATTTAAAGTAGATTGAGGAAGTTGTTTTTGTTCTAAAATTCGTAAACAATAGTAAAAAATTATATAAAAAAATCAGTTCGGCGTTAAAAGCTTCCGACTGATATGGAGGGCACTGAAAAACGATTTTATTCCTAATTTGTATAGTACAAATCTGCTATAACATGAAGTGGAATCAGCTTCGCTTTCCGTGGGCGAACCGACGAGCCTCCTCGCTTGTGCTCCTGCATCGCTGCGCTAGCTTCGTCGCAGAGAAAATCTCGCTGTGGGGTCTCTCTGGCTCGCTTTCCCGCAGGTAAAGATTGCTCCTGCGATTACTCGTCGCAGAAAATTCTTCTTGCTCCTGGAGCAAAAAGAATTTTCGCTGATTCCACTTCAACAA
>DATMJF010000620.1:0-3059 GCA_035554455.1 Rummeliibacillus sp. | reverse complement strand
ACTCTGAAAAAATATTGCATTAAAAATAAAAAGATTCCTACTTATCATATGTAGGAATCTTTAATACGTTATAGATATAATCCATTAATAGGAAAAACAATAAATAATAGCTATTACTTGAGTCAATTTCATAAGTGCTTTTCTAGTTAAAAAATACGCACATTTTCTAAATAAACAATTCAACAATTCGGATAATATTTCATTTCTAGTATTTACTTAGTATACCGCTCCAGATGGCGCTTTCGTGCTAAGCGTTCGTTGAGCCTCCTCGGAAGCTAAAAACATTGTGCTCCTGCATCGCTTCGCTAGCTTCATCGCAGGACTATGAATGAACTTCACTGAATTAACATCGCACGAAGAAAATGCGAATGCATTTTCGAGGAGTCGCCATCTTCCGCTTTATAGACATTGTTCTATAGATATGGCATATAACAATGGCTTATTTAATGTTCGTGTTTTATCAAATCTTTGAATTATGAAATTGATTCACTTATGAAGTTCTAAAACCTGATCAGGCTTTTTCTTTAAAATCACATTCAAATCATCCCAAATTTCATCAGGGAAATATTCATCAGAAATATTGCGCAATTCAATGACATAAGCAAGCTTTGGCTTTTCTATTTTGTACATAGAAAACAAAACACCATCTTTTATATCCTCATGGAAATTCCCCATCATTTCTTCAGTAAATAAAGGTTTTAGGTTACTCGCTTTTCTCCTCCAAAAAGTTGTTAATCGTTCTTTTTCTTGAATAATGATATTAAATACTTGCGTTACTAATTTCTCTACATCTGCTAAATCACGGAAGTATATTTTAGAGATTTTTTCTTCTTCGCTTGAAAGATATACATACTTATTTTGTAATTGATGATAAAAGGGTGAACGGATTGATTCTTTTTTATGACCAATATAGAGTAGCTCAGCTTGTTCTTGTGGTGTTAGAAGATTTAACTTACGTTCATCAGAAAAATCGATCCAACATAAATCCTTTTTGGAATCCATCGCTTTTTTAACAAACTTTGGTATACCTTTCTCCTCTACGAACTCTAACCGTGTATGCATATTAAATGAACCATCTTCGTATTCATTTTTTAGCAGCAAAATATTTTGAAGCGGACCGACTGCAGAGACAAATTCACGGAAAGTTAAACCACTAAAAATCACAAATTGGTTTAATTCGTTCATATGTACATATAAGTGATGTAAAAAATCGTCAGCAGCTCGCATTTTTTTTGCCAAGTCGATCACCTCATTTCCTATCTTATTATAAGATGTTCTAGCGAAATTTGAAACATTTGTGATTAGATTTCGTCACAACTTTGTACACGAGCGTGATACAATGATATAGGCTATAATATTTTAAAGTAAAAGCGGCTCGTTTATACTTAGACCTAGACGACCTGACAGGCAAAAAAGTTTTCGAACAAGGGATTTCTTAAAGAAAAAATTGCCTAAATGTGACGTTGTGTTGCAAAAGCAATCGGAATTGCATTCTGTGAACCCTCTAGCGTCTACCGCTTGAACTGGACAAAACTTGTGTTAAATCTACTAATTTAGGTGACTATTATGAATTCAAAGAGAACTTTTTCCGATCGTTTTGACTGGACGCTCGCTTTTATAATGATGCTATTTTGTATTGTAAGTGTGCTGGCTATTGCATCCGCACAAACTTCAGGACAGTATGGTATTAATTTCGTACCAAAACAACTTTTCTGGTACTTCGTAGGTGCTTGTATTGTGGCTTGCATGATGTACTTTGAACCTGATCAATATAAGAAAATGGCGTGGTATTTATATGGAGCAGGAATTTTCGTCCTCATTATTTTAATGATTGCCCCTGGTGGTGTTGGCCAAATTGCTGAACCACGAAACGGTGCCAAAAGTTGGTTCCACTTAGGTTTCGCTGATATCCAACCTTCAGAGTTCATGAAGACTTTCTTTATACTTGCGCTCGCAAGAACTGTAAGTAAACACCATGAAGAATATACAATGAAATCATTAAAAACAGATTTTATCTTATTAGGTAAAATTCTTTTAGTATTATTGGTTCCATTATTATTTATAATGAAACAACCTGACTTGGGTACTGCATTGGTATTCTTTGCTATTACAGCAGCTATCATTATTGTTGCCGGTATTTCGTGGAAAATCATTTTACCAGTTGCTGCAACTGTTAGTGTAATCGGCGGGGCCCTATTATGGATGGCTGTCTTTATGCAAGACTTTCTTTCTCAAAAACTTGGTTTCAGTCCTTACCAGTTTGCTCGTATTTATTCATGGTTGGATCCTTACTCTTATTCAACAGGCGATGGCTACCATTTAATTTCTTCATTAAATGCTATCGGATCAGGTGAAATCTTTGGTAAAGGATTCAAACATCGTGAAGTATATGTACCAGAAAATCATACCGATTTCATTTTCAGTGTAATTGGTGAAGAATATGGATTTATTGGGGCAAGTATCGTGATTTGTCTATTCTTCTTCTTGATCTTCCATCTAACAAAACTTACTTTACAAATGAAAGATCCATTCTGTACTTATGTTTGTGCAGGCATTATTGCAATGATTACTTTCCACGTATTCGAAAATATTGGTATGACTACTCAACTATTACCAATTACAGGTATTCCACTTCCGTTTATTAGCTATGGTGGTAGTTCGATGATGGGGAATGCTTTAGCGTTAGGTTTAGTTTTTAGTATGAAATTCCATTATCGCACATATATGTTTGGTAATCATGATGATAGCGACGATTTCTAAACATAACACTCCGCGCGCTTAGCTAGCTTTATAGGTACATGGAGCTAAAAAAACAGCCCAAAGAGATAGTAAAGTCTCTTTGGGCTATTTTTGTGTTTAGATTTAAAGGAGCAGCTTCAGCATTTAAATAAAAAAACTTCGACTTTTTGGTCGAAGTTGAATGATGTTTTAAAATTAGTTTTGAGTTTGTGGAGCTGATTTTGGTGGTGCTAATGCTTTTAGTAATTCTAAGCGAGACTTAGTAGTCGTTGCCTTAACGCCAAGTTTTGATAAATTCGCAATAATTTTTGTTACATCTA
>DATMJF010000619.1:0-3708 GCA_035554455.1 Rummeliibacillus sp. | reverse complement strand
TCTTCGCCATTGAATCTGCTGATGGTCTAACCCATAAACTGCAACCAATTCCTTCTCTTCATCAGTTAATACAAAGCCTTCTTTTAATTGAGCCCTATATTCTTTTTGCCAAAAAAAAGGTATAAAAATAGGCATAAATTCACTTGATCCATTTACCGCAGATTGCCACATTAAATGGAAATAATCCCCTACTCCACGCGCCGTTGATTCAAATATAGCCGCAGTTCCAGATGAATTAGGAATGGCTTGCAAAATACCAGCCGCATGCTCCTCTGCATTAGGCCATCTCGGAACTTCAGAACCATGAAATAATTGAATAGTACTAGACCTTCCAACCCCTTTATTACCCGCCGTTCCAATCTTATAACCCGAGTCTAATAAAGGAAAATTAAGCTCATTTGCATTATCCGTCCCAACCTCCGGCCTAAATAAAACGGGACAATTCTCATGATAACGCCTAACCATTTCATATAAGTTTTTAGTCGCATCACTATCATGAGTCAAAATAAAAGCCCTAAAACCACGATGATGAGTAATTAACCAATAATACAACCCACCAATTTCTGTACTAACTCCTTGTTGCCGACCTTTCAATATAACAGCCCTGATTTTTCCAGTTTTCTTCTTCTGCTCCATGAGTAAATCATAAATATATTGTTGAGCCGGATTAAGAATTAAATTGATAAGACCCTGATTTTTAGATCTAATCGATAAACAATTTCTCGCATATAAAGGAAAATCTTCATAAAATCTTTTCCTTAATAGCAACTCTTCTTGAGCTTTCTTAATAAGACTCATATCAAGGCTGGGGATTTCTTAATAAGTTCGTAATATCTTCAATTTCTTTTTCTATCTTTTTAAACTTTCTCTCAAAATGAGGTTTAATAACATAAAAATTAGAATCAATATTATTGATAGAATCTTTCTCTTTAAGATTAAAAACAACCGCTTTTAAAGCCATAATCGCTTGTGCACAATTCCTTCTTCCTTCCCATCCAAATTCATGAACGCTCTTAATGTCTCTCAATAACGAAGTGATATCATTAATGGATTGAGAAATACATTTTTTATATTTAAGATTCAGCTCTTGAATATCCAACACTCTCTCCTTTTTTATTTTTAATAGAAGAACTTTTTTTAATTAATTGCATTGCTTCAGAATGACCTATTCCCATCTTTTTACAAAAATCAAAACTATTCCCCTTTTCACCGCATGAATAACAACGAAATAGATTTCGACGCACAAGAACATGAAAGGATTTTTTTAAATCAAAATGAAATGGACAATTAGTGCGATATGCGCTTCCTACATGAATTAGCTTTAATTTTCGACCAATAAGATTAACAATGTCACAATGACCTAAATAAAAAAGCTCATCTCCTGTTAACGCAGGATATTGCTCCTTCAATTCTTCATTCTTACTGATAGCATCATATTCTTCCGGATTATAGTCATCCTCACATGGCGACAACTTATTAATAATTATTTTCCTAGAATCGCCCTCTTCAACAATATCAATCGATTCATCAAAATCCTTTTCAGCCATAATCCTTCCACTCAAGATTCATGTTCTATAATGTTCTCTTTATCAATCACCATGTCTAACCAATCTTCATGACGCCTGACATTTACATTAACTTCATCTTTAGACATTCCGCTATATCTGGTAGCCTGTTCTATAGCCCGCAAACAGTTCCCAGCACTGATATCCTTCGATATTTCCATAAGCCGACTAAACACATATTCAGGGTTCCAACCCGCCTTCTCAGCGGCTGCAGCCATGCGATTGGCCACTTCTTGTGCTACGTTAAGCTTTGATAAGTTTTGACTAGCTAGCACTCTTTGGTTGTCTCCGTTATAACCAGCATCTCTCGCCGCCTTAGATCCATTAAATCCATTCCTGGTGTAATTATCTACAAAAGCTTTCTGTTTATGAGTAAGTGGCCGATTAAGAGATTTATCTTCCCGCATATACATCATCCTCTTCATCTAATTGAGCAGATTGTACAGCATTAACGCATTTGAAGTCATTAGATATTTTTTGAGCAACCGTACAGACTCTATCTATATAGCACATCATAGTTGCAAATTGGTAGGTATAGTTGTCGCAAGAATTAATATATTTCTTATAGTTATATCGAATATGTCCTAATTTATAGAGTACATCATCAAGGTCGCCAACAATATCTGCCATCTCAGGGGCACAAAGATTTAAAAATTCTTTACATTCATGCTCAGATAACAATTCTTTTTCCAGAGTTTTATGTTTTCTTCTTTTTACCCAAGATTTTATTAGCCTTAGCATCTATTTTATTCTTACTTACTTCAGATAATTTTCCTTTATTAACCATTTGAGTTGCTCTCGCCTTAGCATTCGCCGCATGAGCTTTGTCAGGCATTGGATATTTCTTTTCACCAGGAAGGCCAAAGGTTGATTTCTTCAATTTTTTTCTAGTGGAAATGGTCAATTTCGCCATTTCAATTCTCCTACATATAGGGCTTATCTTTCTTTTTCTCTTTATAGGATGGTTCTTTAGGTATCTTTGCTCTCTTAGGCGATTTCTTCATTTTTGCGGGCATTGAATCAATATCCACCTTTTTTTTCTCTTTTTTTGTATTTTTAGGAAGGTTTTGAGTGAAGCTTGTTAATCCTTTAATAGCCATGACTTTAATCCTTAATGTTTAGAGGGAGATAATATTGTATATTATTAATGGTTTTAATTATATGGTTAACTAGCCTGTATTTTTACATCACACCCATCAATACTGCATTTGTTTATTTCTTTCATTCTTTTATTAAATCATCTAAATATTTTTCTATTAAATTCATAATAGATTCTTTATGATTTTTATCTTTTTCTGAATTAACAAAACTAACTCTATGAATTCTATCTATGTCATTATTAATAGGGTTTTCTCTTCCATAATAATCAATTCTTATTTCATGACTATTTTCAATAATATCATGGCTACATATTATTGTAATATAAGGATATGGTATATACATAATCTCTTTATTTCCTTTATAATTTATAATATCAAAATTGGCTGGCCAGGTAGGGCTCGAACCTACGACAAAGCGATTAACAGTCGCTTGCTCTACCATCTGAGCTACTGGCCAATATTTATTACCTTGTCAGTTATTCTAACTTTTCATAAAATTCATTAGATAGCCTAATTGAATCTGGATTTTTATAAGTTATATTTTTATATATAAAGTATATTGTTGAGAAGTGCACTGAATATTTTTTTGCCAATCTTAATTCCAATGAATGTCTCAGACCTCTTTTCCAGTGCTCATATCCATTAAATAATTTTTTAATTTCTTTCTGCTCTTCTGGACTTATTTTATAATTTTTAAAGTTTCTTTCTTTGTTTTTTATATTTGCTCTTGATTTTTTTTTAGTTGGATGTCCGTGAATAGAAAAATGATCATAATGTTTGCCGCATAAATTTCTGCAATGAGTTTTTTTATTACAACCATTAATTTCGCATAGTTCTTTATTTTTTTTTCTTTTTTCGATTATTGCAAATGGAAATCTATCTTTATTTTTAATAACAGGATCTCCGTGACATCTTAGATGATGGTAATGGTTCTGACATAATTTTTTTGCATAAACATCTTTATTACAATTATCGATAGAACATTTTTTCAAATTATTCTTCATTATTTATTCCAAATTATCTGTTAATTCATATAAAATATT
>DATMJF010000618.1:0-20902 GCA_035554455.1 Rummeliibacillus sp. | reverse complement strand
AATAACAAAAATAAAACACGATGTGAAGAATAATAAAATAAATAAAATGTTTTAAAAAATCATATGAGTTTTTTATTGAATCAATTTCATAATTCAAAGTTCATATAAAATATACGAACATTTAATGATATCAAATTTTGTTCATTGTGGAGCGAAAGACGGCGAGTCCTCGAAAATGCATTAGCATTTCCTTCGTGCGATGTTAATTCAGTGAGGTTCATTCAAAGTCCTACGGGAAAAGCTTGAGCTGAAAGCCCCGCAGGAACGTAGAAAAGGTACTGAAAAAGTAAAAATAGATGAAAATTTATTATAAAAATTTTGTATAGCTATATTTGTTGATGTGGAATTAGCGAAGACTCCTGCGGGAAAGCGAGACAGGTGAGCCCCCGCAGGGAACGAAGTGAGCGAGGAGGCTCAACGCTCGCCCGCGGAAAGCGAAGCTAATTCCACATCATGCAGAAAACAGATTAATACTATCAATATTTGTATTTATACACTTTCCAGTACCCTAATTGGACTTATAAAAATTGATTCCATTAAGAAAATAATATAGATGACTTCAGCATATGAAAGTTTGGATCTTTTGAAGATTAGAATTACTAGAAATCAACTATTGTTGTTGAATGTTTGTTTTGCGTTTTTAGTGGAAAAGATATAATAAATCATGATAGACTTGAGAGGTACGTACATCTACTTTATTAAAGGAGTTTTCCAATATGTCTAAAAACTATGCTTCATATATTGATCACACTTTATTGAAACCAGAAGCAACTGAAGAACAAATCAAAAATATTTGTGCAGAAGCAAAAGAATTTGGTTTTGCTTCAGTTTGTGTAAACCCAACTTGGGTTAGTGTTGCTGCAGCTGAATTAAAAGATGCAACATCAAAAGTTTGTACAGTAATCGGGTTCCCATTAGGAACCTCTACAAGTGCTACAAAAGCATTTGAAACAAAAGATGCAATCGCTAATGGCGCTGGAGAAATTGATATGGTAATCAATATTGGTGCTTTAAAAAGCGGTCAATATGATGTAGTTGAAAATGATATAAAAACGGTTGTAGAAGCAGCTAACGGTACTTTAGTAAAGGTAATTATTGAGGCTTGCCTTCTTTCAGACGAAGAAAAAGTAAAAGCATGTGAATTGTCTGTTACTGCTGGAGCAGATTTCGTGAAAACTTCTACTGGTTTTTCAACAGGTGGTGCTACAGCAGAAGACGTTGCATTAATGCGTAAAACTGTTGGACCTGAACTTGGAGTAAAGGCATCTGGCGGTGTCAGAAGTTTAGAAGATTTAGAAGCAATGGTAGCAGCAGGTGCTACACGTATTGGCGCAAGCTCTGGTGTTAAAATTATGAAAGGTCAAAGTGCAAAAACAGACTATTAATTCGCCCAATAGTATTGACCAAAACCTAGTAATAAGTTATAATTCTTTAGTACACAACGTTATTACGTTATTTCGTATTGTTGTGCTTTGACGTGTGTTCGGAGGGAGGGAAAGAGAGATGTCAAAAACTGTCGTTAGAAAAAACGAATCGCTTGAAGATGCTCTTCGCCGCTTCAAACGTACTGTTTCTAAAAGTGGTACAATTCAAGAGGTAAGAAAACGCGAATTTTATGAAAAACCTAGCGTAAAACGCAAAAAGAAATCAGAAGCTGCACGTAAACGTAAGTGGTAATTTAAATTCCTAGACAATCCCTACGTTCTAAACACGCACTATCATGATTTATAAACTCGCAAATGATCTAAGCCGAGAAATCTTAATTGATTTCTCGGCTTATTTAGTTTGTTTTTTAATGTTTTGACAAGCCTTACCAAGTAGTTTGTGTTTTAATATAAATATAGTAAATAATAACTTCGAAGGTGATTCCATGCATTATCTATGGACAGCTTTACAGCTAATTGGAATAGGGATCTTGATCTATTTTGTTAGTGGACGTCTTATAGGAACGAAACTAAATTTTATTAAAAAAGTACTTTCCGCTACGCTAAGTGTTGTTTTCACAACATTTGTTTATTGGTATTCATATTTAAGACATACCAACTTCCCAAAGGAAGACATGATCCATGAAGTAACGAATATTAGCACACTTGTTTGGATTGGTAGTATGTTGCTCATTACAATGCTATTTTATTTAATATTGGAGCTATTTGACCCGATCAAACTAGGAAAACGTGGGGAGAGACTGACTGGAAATCGAAATATTATCACAAGAGTACGTGGTACATGGAAACGACAAAGACGTCTCACGCAAGTTTTTAGAATAGCTTTTAAACAAGGTGTAGGTCGTACGCTAAAGTATAAACGATCCTATGAAAATGACCGATATTTAGCAAGTACACTCCGCAATACGTTAGAAGAATGTGGCGGTATTTTTATCAAATTTGGACAAGTTCTTTCAACTAGGAAAGATACTCTACCACCTGCCTTTATCGAAGAACTTTCAAAGCTTCAGCAAAATGTCAAACCGATGACGGCTGAACAATTACATGAACAATTATCTACAGGTCTTCAAAAACCGCTTGAAGAGGTATTCAGATATTTTGATGAAAAGCCTTTAGCAGCGGGTTCAATTGGACAAGTGCATAAAGCAGTATTAAAGGAAACTGGAGAAGAAGTAATCGTCAAACTATTAAGACCAGATGTGGCCTCAGTAATTAACCAGGATTTAGATATTCTTTTACACTTTTCAGAATGGCTTGTTGAAGAATCTTCTTGGGCAGAAAATTTAGGATTGCATCATTTAGCTACTGGATTTGCGAATAATCTTCGAGAAGAAATTAATTTTGAAATTGAAGCAAGGAATATGGAACAACTGACAAATGCTTTGCTCAAAGATAAAAAGAGTGTCAAAATCCCAAAGGTTTACAAACAATATAGTAATCGAATGATATTAGTTATTGAATTTATACATGGAGTAAGCATACGTGATAGTGCATTATTATTGAAACAACATAGTATTAAGGAAGCAGATTTATTGCGCTCAATTTATGAAACATTCTTACAGCAATTACTTGTTACTGGCGTTTTCCATGCAGATCCACATCCAGGAAATATTTTTGTACAAGAAAGAACAGGTCAAGCGTGCTTTTTGGATTTCGGAGCGGTGGGAAGAATTGGGCCAATTCAACAACAGGGGCTTCGAACGTTGTTTATCGGCATTGAACGGAATGACCCTCGGATTGTATTGGAAGGGCTAAAACATTTAATTCAAGATGGAGAAATTCATGAGGAGGAAAATCTATTACAAGCGCTAAGTCAGTTGTTAATCCAGCTATCTTATTTGGATAAAATTTCAGCTGAAGAATTGGTTCAATGTCTATTTGTCATCATTCAAAAATTTGAATTAAGGCTATATCCAATGGTTGGAGTTGCTTTACGGGCACTAATTACATTGGAAGGTTCTCTAAATGTTCTTGAAACGAATTATAACCTTTTCACTGAAGCAAAACGTTTTACATCAAAAAACAAAAAAGATTTTCTACCGGTATCAAGTTTTAGAGAAGCCAAAGAATTGTTGGAGCAAGAACTTGTAATGCTATTGCCAACATTACAAGATTTACCTCGTCGCTTCGAGAGCATGGCAGAAACGATTGAAAAAGGAAAAGTGACGGTTAAATTAGATGTATTTTCAGAAAGAGATAGTAGTTCATTTGTAAATCAATGGTTATCCCTTTTCATGTTGTTGTTCGTGGGAATTACCTTTGGTATTATTTCAGTGTCTTTATTAGCCATCTCACAATTCATCAATTCGGTTTCTGCAATCTATTTAAATACAGCATCGTTCTTAGGGCTGTTCCTTAGTGCAGTAATTCTTGTTCGACTTTCTATTCACGCAATACGGAGTTCAAAAAAAGCTTAGTTGAAAATTGATGAAACTTATATCATGATCATTCGTATGTTATAGTGATGAGATAGTGTGAATGCAGGGAGGGGAGAAGTATTAGCTAATGAAAAAAGCGAATATTGTAATAGTCGCCATATTATCCGTATTATATATTGTTAGTCCATACAATACTTTAACTGTACATGCTGCCGGGGCTGATTCTCAGCAAGTTGATGGTTGGCTTTTGTGGATGACACAACCAATTGTAGTAACTCTTTTACTTTGTATTGCAAGTATTGGTATTGTGTTACAAGTATTTTCGCCACATTTTGGTTTCGGTGGCGTCATGAGTATTTTAGCACTATTGTTCTTTTACGTGATTCATATGATTGCAGGATATGCAACATGGCAAAGCATTCTTTTATTAGTATTAGGTGTCATATTACTACTTTTAGAGTTAATCGTGCCCGGTGGAATAGTGGGTATTATGGGATTTGCAGCAATTATTGTGAGTTTACTTAGTTCAGGGACAGATACGATGCATATGGCTTATGCAATTTTGACAGCCTTAATCGTGGCTGTCTTAGGAATGGTGATTATGATGAAATTTTTTGGGAAAAAGTTAAATGTCTTTAACAAAATGGTTTTAAACGATTCAACCGATACTGAGAAAGGCTATGTATCAAATGAAAATCGGGTTGAGTTATTAGGGCAGGAAGCGATTACAACGACACCTCTCCGTCCTTCAGGCACAGCGATGCTTGGAGAAGAGCGAATTGATGTGGTGACAGAAGGTGGCTATATCGATGCCCATAAAAAGGTAACAATTATTAAAGTAGAAGGCGTTCGTATAGTCGTACGAGAGTCTCATAACGTTTAGGGGGATAAAAATGGTTTTAACGAGTAGTTTAATTGCTACAATTATCGGAATTGTAGTGGTATTTTTAGCACTTGTAGTATTATTTACGTTTGTACCAGTTGCACTTTGGATTTCTGCATTAGCAGCGGGTGTTAAAGTAAGTATTTTCACGTTAGTGGGGATGCGTTTACGTCGAGTAATTCCTTCACGTATTGTCAATCCTTTAATCAAAGCTCATAAAGCAGGTCTTCCGGTAACAATTAACCAATTTGAAAGTCATTATCTTGCAGGAGGTAATGTCGATCGCGTTGTGAATGCACTGATCGCAGCTCACCGCGCCAATATTTCGCTAACATTTGAGCGTTGTGCAGCAATTGATTTAGCTGGACGTGACGTGTTACAAGCAGTACAAATGTCAGTAAATCCAAAAGTAATCGAAACGCCATTTATCGCAGGTGTTGCGATGAATGGTATTGAAGTAAAAGCAAAAGCGCGTATTACAGTTCGCGCTAATATTGATCGCTTAGTCGGCGGTGCTGGTGAAGAAACAATCGTTGCCCGTGTAGGTGAAGGGATTGTAAGTACAATTGGTAGCTCGAAAAGTCATACAGATGTACTTGAAAACCCAGATTCAATCTCACAAACAGTATTGTCAAAAGGTTTAGACTCAGGTACAGCATTTGAGATTCTTTCCATTGATATAGCAGATGTTGATGTCGGCAAAAACATCGGTGCGGAATTGCAAATCGAGCAAGCGCAAGCAGATAAGAACATTGCTCAAGCGAAAGCAGAAGAACGTCGTGCAATGGCAGTTGCATCTGAACAAGAAATGATTGCTAGAGTACAAGAGATGAAAGCAAAAGTGGTTGAAGCAGAAGCAGAAGTACCAATGGCTATGGCAGAAGCTTTGCGTACAGGAAATATCGGCATTATGGATTATATGAATTACAAAAATATTCAAGCGGATACAGGTATGCGGGATTCCATCGGTAAGATGAATCAAAATGGTCATGATACAAATAAACCAACCAATGAAAAATGATATAGTGAATGAAGAAAGGGGGCTGCATTTGTGGAAGCGATTATTATCATAATCATCTCTTCGATTATCGGCTATTTCTTAAAAAACAAAGGCGAAGAAGCTTCAGAAACACCTCCTCCTGTTAACCGTAGAATGCAACGAGTAGAACCAAAAAAATTAGAACAAACGATGCGTCGTAAGTTGGATGAAGTTACGAAAACTGTTTTACACGACATTGAGAAAAAAACACCTAAACCAGATGAATTGAAAAAACAAGCTACTCAAATGCTTGAAAAAGTGGAGCAGCCTGTAGAGAAAAAGATATTTGAACGAGCTGAGCGAACAGCAACTGATCGTTCTGCAATCATGCAAACAGCAGTAAAAAAGTCCGTTCCTAAAAAAGAAAGCACTACCTCAACTGGATTTACATTTCCAAAAAACTCAAATGAGTTAGCTCAGGCATTTGTAATGGCTGAAATTTTAGGACCACCTAAATCGAAAAGATAACACATGCCCTCCTCTCTTGAAGCATATGCTAAAAAGAGAGGGGGTTTTTTATGTCGAAAAGGCTGTTACAAGTCATGCCTCTGATCGAAATTGAAAACTTCCAGCAAATTAGAATCAGAGGAGATTTAATGCTTGAAACGATTGCAGACCACCACATGATTTTTTTGCATGAAGATTTCCGCATTAAAATTGAAGCAGATTCCTTTCATGTAAAACTTCTTCGAGATGAATTGTTGGCACTGGAAATGAAAAACTTAAAAAAAATTGAGCTTACCAGAATAGAGGATTAGGATGTATGAAAAAAAGTCGAGAATATCGCATTGTTCGAATTCGTATCAAACGAACGAAAAGACTCCCAGCTTTTTTGAACGCTCTAACAAAATCTAAAATCGTATTACGTCACCTCACAACAACTGAAAATGAAGTGACTTTCCACACTGTTCGAAGACATCTTCCGACCATTCGAAAATTACGCTATCAATATGGTATTTCTTTTCGGATTGAGTCATTAGATGACGATCAAGTATTACGTAAAGAGTGGATTGTCTATGCAGGATTAGTCATCTTACTTGCCATTCCTTTTTTATTTTCACAATGGATTTGGCAGGTATCTATAGAAAAAGCCACCCCAGAACAAACCGAAGAATTATCCACAACCATAAAAGAAATGCACTTAGCAGGACCATTTATGAAAAAGGATAAACCAGACGATTCACTAATACGGCAATATATTTTATCAAAACATCGAGATTTATCCTGGGTTCACATTCATCGAAGAGGAAGTAAGTTGATTTTCGAGCCATTAGCATCCCCAATAATAGAGAACGAAGTAAACAATGATACAGTAAAAGGAAATTTAATCGCTAATAAAAGCGGTGTAATTACACATTTTAACTTACAAAAGGGAGAAAGAGTGGTTGAAGAAAATGATGCTGTCAAAAATGGTGAGTTACTGGTATCAGGTGTTTTAAAACGTGGTGAAGAAGATATTGTCTATGGAGCAGAAGGAGAAGTATATGCAGATTACTGGATAGAATCAGATTTTTCAATGCCTAAAAAGATTTCTTATCAGACGATGGGAGAAAAAACATATCATTTTCGATGGGCAAATGAAAAAAAGAGTAACAAGGAATGGAAAGTTGTAAACTTGCCTAAGTGGTTTTCATCGATTGGTGAGGTATACTTACAGCAAGAATTAATCGAAAAAAAGGTTACGCTTGATGAAAAATCAGTGCAAGATATCGTAATTCCCTTATTGCATCAAAAATATGTAAAAGAATTACCACCAAAAAGTGTTGTAAAACGTGAAAAACTTTTGAATGTTACTATTGATAATGATACAGTTAAGGGGAAAGTATTGTTTTTAGTAAATGAAAATATTGCAATTAAACAAGCGATTAACCAAGGAGATTGAGCATGACAGAACAACAACCAATTCAATTACAAATGCAAGATCCAAATGAAGCAGTCATGCTTCTAGGCATTTCTGATGCCAATTTAAAATTAATCGAGGAAGCTTTCCAAATTCAAATGATTACCCGCGGTGATTCGATTGTCATTGTCGGAGAAGAAGAAAATAAACAACAAGCAAGTTTATTAGTACAGCAATTATTGAATGTAATCCGAAAAGGTATTAACATCAATCAGCGTGATGTGGTGTCAGCACTCGAAATGTCTAAAAACGGCACGATTGAATATTTTTCTGAGCTATATGATGAAGTGATTGCACGTAATACAAAAGGAAAAATAATCCGTGCAAAAACGATTGGGCAACGACAATATATTCAAGCAATCCGTCATAAAGATTTAGTTTTTTGTATTGGACCTGCTGGAACAGGAAAAACGTATTTGGCTGTAGTCATGGCTACACAAGCATTGAAAAATGGTCATGTAAAAAGGATTATTTTAACAAGACCAGCAGTTGAAGCTGGTGAAAGCTTAGGTTTCTTACCGGGAGATTTAAAAGAAAAGGTTGACCCTTATTTAAGACCGCTATACGATGCGTTACACGATGTCTTAGGTGCAGAACAAACTGCACGTATGATTGAACGCGGAACAATTGAAATTGCCCCTCTAGCTTATATGCGTGGACGTACGCTAGATGATGCTTTTGTTATTTTAGATGAAGCACAAAATACAACAGTAGCACAAATGAAAATGTTTCTAACACGTTTAGGTTTTGGCTCTAAAATGGTCATAACAGGTGATAAAACACAAATTGACCTACCTAATGGTGCAAAATCTGGTCTTATTAGTGCAGAAAATACACTGCGTCATGTAAAAGATCTTGAATTCAGAATTTTAGAACAAGCTGATATTGTGAGACATCCTCTCGTTGCGAAAATTATTCAAGCCTATGAAGAACAAAAATAAAATAGAATAAATTGAAATCAGGGGTGCATAATTGTGCTTCTGATTTTTTTTTAAATACTATAGTGGGGAAAGTTTAATGGGAGTGCTAGTGAAGACGAGTAGTGCAAATGTGAGACTGAGTGATGTTAATGAAGCTGAGTGGTGCAAGTGAGAGCCTGAATAGTGCCAATGGAACTGTGAGTGGTGCAAGGAACTCTAAGCGGTGCCAATCAACATTAGTAATGCTGAAGTCTATCTAATTTCTGGAAAAACAAAATAAAATTACTAATTAATACTAAATAATGATGGAAAATCTTCGGACACTTGGTATGATAAAAGTAGATAGGAGGTGTTCCTGTGATTAACTTCATAAAAACACTACACCAATATGTACGTTTTCCCTTATTATTAGCAAGTTTACTAGCAATTACGGGAATTATACAATTTGTCCTTATGGTAAGAGATATAGAGGGAGAGCATTATGATATAAAGCTATTTCAATTATCCCCTGAAACAATTCGCTCTGTAAAAACAGTGGAAGATACAGAGAAAACAGATGAAGATCGAGAAAGAGTTGCTAGTGAAGTCAATCCAGTGTATTCGTTTTCTCCAGATATAGGGAAAAATCAAGCGGCCATCATTAAATCTACATTCGACTACATAATCGAAGTGAAAGAAACGATAGGAAATGAAAAGAAAAAATCTAGTAAAGACCGGTTATTAGTAGAACAGATTAAAAGTTTGCGAGAGAAATTAGATGAAATTGATACGAATGGACAAACTATACGATTTACTACCCAAGAACTTTCAACATTATTATCACAAGATGAGCAAGATCTCATATCAACTCGAGATGCATTAACATCAATCGTATCTAAAAAGTTATCTGAGCCAATTCGTCAAGAACAAGTTGCTGATGCTAAAGCAAGTGTTGAAAAGTCTGTCCGAGATAGTTTTACAATACCAGATAATCTCCGAGCAATTGCTATAACAATATCGAGAACATCAATCGTAGAAACTGACAAGCAAGATAGTAAACTTACGAAAGAAAGAATAGAACAAGAAAAAGCAAATGTCGATCCAACTAGAATTTTACAAGGCCAAATCATTGTACAAGAAGGGCAATTAATCGATCGGGATGTGTATCACCAACTTGAAATAACAGGAATGTTGTCTAATAATCATTCGGTTAAGCCAATCCTAGGTTTAGGACTGTTCATCCTTTTACAAATGGCATTCTTTTATGCAGTATTTTATAATTGGAAAGCTGATACAAAACTAAAAACGCGCAATTTGATGATTACGATTATGATTTATCTTTCATCAATTGTAGTAATGAAGTTATTAGATTTAGTATCCAGTGAGTTCGATGTTATGATTGGTTTTTTATTCCCAGCAGCAGTTGTACCTATGCTAATACGGGTATTAGTTAATGAGCGTATTGCAATACTTACAACAATAATGACAGCGGCAGTTGGGGGAATTGTATTCCAAGAAGGCTATTCATCTGTTATTCAGATGGAAGTATCTTTGTATATTATATTCAGCGGATCTGCTAGTATCTATTTCATGAGAAATGTGGAAAAAAGATCCAGTGTTATGACCACTAGTCTTAATGTTTCAGCTGTTAATATTGCATTTATCGCGTTTTATCTGCTTCTCTCACAATCAAATTATGGTGCAAAAGAATTGATTTATTATTTGATAGCAGCAATCGTTTCAGCAATTTTATCAGGAGCATTAACATTAGGATTACTGCCTTTTATTGAATCAGCATTTGGTATGTTATCTACGTATCGTTTAATCGAACTTTCAAATCCGAACCATCCATTATTAAAGAAAATATTAGTGGAAACACCCGGAACTTATCATCATAGTGTCATGGTAGCCAATTTAGCGGATGCAGCTTGTGAAGCAATTGGGGCAGATGGTTTACTAGCACGAGTTGGTTGTTATTATCATGATATTGGGAAAACAAGAAGACCTGCTTTTTTTGTTGAAAATCAAATGTCAGGGATCAATCCACATGATCAATTGCCACCTAAAACGAGCAGAGATATTATTATTGCTCATGCGGAAGATGGTGCTAAAATATTAGAGCAACATAAAATGCCAAAAGAAATAGTCGATATAGCAAGACAACATCACGGCACAAGTTTAGTGAAGTTTTTTTACTATAAAGAAAAAGAAATTAACCCGGATGTGGACGAATTTGCATATCGTTATGCAGGACCGAAGCCACAAACGAAAGAAATTGCTATAATATGTGTAGCAGATAGTGTTGAAGCAGCTGTACGCTCGATGAAGAACCCAACATCAGAGGGAATTCAGCAGCTTGTTCACAATATTGTGCAAGACAAATTGCAGGATGGACAGTTTGATGAATGTGATCTTTCTTTCCGAGAACTTAAAACAGTAGAACATGTTTTTTGTGAAACTTTAAATGGAATCTTCCATTCGCGTATCGAATATCCGAAGCCAAAATAAGCCTAGGAGGCATAAAATGAGTTTGAACATTGATTTTTTAGATGAAACTGGAAAAGTAAAGGAATCTGATATTGCACTAGTGGAAAGTCTTTTGCAACACGCAGCAAAAGTAGAAAATATTGAAGATGGTACTGAAATTTCAATCACCTTTGTCACAAATGAAGCCATTCATGAGATAAACCGTGAGTACCGCCATAAAGACGCGCCAACTGATGTGATCTCTTTTGCACTTGAAGAAGTTGGAGAAGGAGAAACACCGATTATTGCTGAAGGTATGCCACGGATTTTAGGTGATGTCATTATTTCAATAGATCGTACAAGAGAACAAGCGGAAGAATTCGGTCATTCATTTGAGCGTGAATTAGGATTCCTTGCTGTTCACGGTTTCCTTCATGTCCTTGGTTATGACCATATGGTTCCTGAAGATGAAAAAATTATGTTCGGTAAGCAAGATGAGATTTTAGAATCTTACGGTTTATCACGTGATAATAATGGACACGCGTAAGTTTTTTCATTCTTTTAAATATGCAATTGCAGGGCTAAAACAAGTAATGGCTGAACAAAACTTTCGCTTTGATTTAATGGTAGCATGTATTGTCATTGTTGCAGGTGCATTTACAGGTTTATCTAAAATAGAATGGATGATTCTCGTTCAAGTTATGGCAATTATGCTGTCACTTGAAATGATTAATACGGCAATCGAGCGAGTTGTAGATCTAGCTTCTCCTGAAAGACACCCACTAGCGAAAGCAGCAAAGGATATTGCAGCAGGTGCTGTATTTGTTTTTGCATGCGCAAGTGTTATAATCGGAATACTTATATTTTTACCAAAATGGATGAATTTATGGATTTGAGGTGTTTAAATGGATAAAGAACAGTTAATGAACCTTGCAAAAGAAGGTAGAGAAAAAGCATATGTGCCCTATTCAAAATTTAAAGTTGGCGCAGCATTATTAACTGCGGATGGCAAAGTGTATAAAGGATGTAATATTGAAAACTCAGGTTATTCAATGACGAACTGTGCAGAACGTACAGCGATGTTCAAGGCTGTTTCAGAAGGTGAACGAGATTTTGCGGCAATCGCGATCGTAGCTGATACAGATGGACCTTGTTCACCTTGTGGAGCATGCCGACAAGTTATTTCAGAATTTTGCGCACCAAATATGCCAGTATACTTAACAAATATGAAAGGCGATGTCCGAGAAACAACTGTAGCAGAGTTGTTACCTGGCGCCTTTTCACCGGAGGATTTATTGAATGCAGGAAAATAAAGGTTTTAAATCAGGATTTGTCACTATTGTAGGTCGACCAAACGTAGGGAAATCCACTTTTTTAAATAATGTAATTGGTCAAAAAATCGCCATTATGAGTGACAAACCTCAAACTACTCGTAACAAAGTACAAGGTGTATACACAACAGATGATTCACAAATGATTTTCATCGACACACCAGGTATTCATAAACCAAAGCATAAACTTGGCGAATTCATGCTAAAAGTATCAAAAAATGCTTTGCGTGAAGTTGAAGCCATTATGTTCATGGTCAATGCGACACAAAAGCTTGGTGCTGGTGATAAATACGTTATGGAAATGCTACAAGGCACTAAAACACCTGTCTTTTTAGTAGTGAATAAAATTGATGCAATACACCCTGATGAGTTGTTTGAAATAATCGAATCATATAAAGCTGAATTTGAATTTGCAGAAATCATTCCAATCTCAGCCCTTCAAGGTAACAATGTACAACAATTACTTGATACATTGAAAAAATATATGCCAGAAGGCCCTCAATATTACCCTGCTGATCAAGTGACAGATCACCCTGAACGTTTTATCATTGCAGAACTTATTCGTGAAAAAGTACTTCACTTAACTCGCGATGAAATACCACATTCTATTGCAGTAGAAATTGAAAAAATTGCAAAAGACGAAGAAAAAGATTTAGTTCGTATCAATGCCTCTATAATTGTTGAGCGTGACTCTCAAAAAGGGATTGTCATAGGTAAACGTGGTGCTTTATTAAAAGAAATTGGTACGCGTGCTCGCAAAGATATTGAAACGTTACTTGGAAGTAAAGTCTATTTGGAACTTTGGGTAAAAGTTCAAAAGGATTGGCGTGACCGTGCATCGCAACTTCGTGATTACGGCTATCGTGATGATGAATACTAAAAAACGCTAGGAAGTGAAGACAATTGCTGAATAAATGGGAAGGCATTGTCTTAAAAACACGACCATACGGTGAGACAAACAAAGTCGTTACACTGATGACAAGAGAAGTTGGCAAAGTTGCAGCCATGGCTAGAGGTGCTAAAAAGCCTTCTAGTCGATTAGCTGCCATTAGCCAACCTTTTGTACATGGAACCTTTATGATTCAGCAAGGTCGTGGCATGGGGACATTGCAACAAGGGGAACCTTTAGAATCCATGCGACATATTCAAGAAGACATCGTAGCAACGGCTTACGCTAGTTATGTAGTAGAAATTGTTGACCGTTTAGTAGAATCTGATAAACCAGAACCCTATGCATTTGATGTGCTATCTCAAGCACTTCATGCCATTGACGAAGGTTATGATCCAGAAGCAATTGCTATGTTCGTAGAGTGGAAGATGTTACCTTATACGGGTGTTCAGCCGATTTTACATGCATGTGCAAGTTGTGGAGCTGTCGAGGGAGAATTCGCCTTTTCATTTACACAAGGGGGTTTTTTATGCCATCGCTGCTTCCATCAAGATCCCTATCTCATTCGTCTAACACCAACACAAGTAAAGCTAATTCGTATGTTTTATAATGTACCAATCGATCAAATTGGGAAACTTACATTAAAAAAAGAAACAAAAGGCTTTATACGCAAAATCGTTACAACAATTTACGAAGAACAAACCGGCATGCGTTTTAAAAGTCGTACGTTTATAGAACAATTGGAAAGAACGCCATTGTTATTTGATGCACATTTTGAAAAGAAAAATATTGATAATAAAGATAAAGAAATCCAAGCAAATGATGAAGAATAATCATTCATTGCTTGGATTTTATTTATATTGGATATAACGATGTTGAAATATAAACTTTTAAGGTAAGGGTACTGAAAAAGTGATTCAATACAAATATAAAAAGTATTAATCTGGTTTCTGCATGATGTGGAATTAGCTTCGCTTTCCGCGGGCGAGCGTTGAGCCTCCTCGGAAACAAAAAACATTGTGCTCCTGCATCGCTTCGCTAGCTTCGTCGCACAAAATTCTTTTTGTAGGACAAAAAGAATTTTTGCTTCACTGCGGGGTCTCACCTGTCTCGCATTCCCGCAGGAGTCTTCGCTAATTCCACATCAACTAAGATAGCTGTACAAGATTTTTATTTTAATTTTTTATCTATTTTTACTTTTCAGTTCCTCAACGTAGTGCTACTAAGTAGAAATGTGCTGCGCAATGCAGACTACAACGAGGAGATTGAAGCCAAGGCCGTGGAAAGCACCATCTGTAGCAGAACATAAAATCTGAATAGGAAAAGTAAATGTATTGAAATCTTCGCATTTAAAAACCGAAAATGGATTTATGAAATTGATTCATTTAGTTATTCCAATATTGATGACATATACTGATGAATAGTTCCCAATTGAGCGAAAGACAGGCGACTCCTGCGGGAAGAGCAAGCGAATCAAGACCCCGCACGAACGAAGTGAGGAGGAGGCTTGATGCTTGCCCGCGGAAAGCGCCTGTCTGTAGCGGAACATCTAAATCTGAGAATATGGAAAGTTCATATGTTGAAATGTTCGTATTTAAAAACTGGAAAATGATTTACTTGAATTTCTTTTAGTAATAATTTTGACATTTTTCAAATGAAGTACATATAATATGTATATATGAATAGATAATCATATATTCAGTTAGTACTTTAACCTTTTTTGAAAGGAAAGGAGCCGTTATTTTGAGCGAAGAAAAAATACCGTTTGAAACAGAAGACTTAGATGAAGAAATATTATTTCTAGTTTCACAAACATTTAAAGCCATTAGTGATCCGACTCGTATTCGAATTTTAAATTTATTATGTAAAAGAGAGCATTCTGTAAATGAGATAGGCGAAACATTAAATTTAAAACAATCTACCGTGTCTCATCAATTGAGTTTTTTAAAAAATTTAAGATTAGTAAAATTTCGTCGTGAAGGTACGACTCTTTATTATTCACAAGATGATCAGCATGTCATGGCAATCCTGCAGCAAACTATTGACCATGCAAAACATAATTAGGGAGTGAAGTAGTTTATGGGACATTCACATGAGGGCCATGGGCATGACCATACACATGGCGCGAATAAGAAAACGTTACTTATAGCGTTTATCATCATTACAGCTTATATGATTGTTGAGGTTGTTGGAGGATACATCACAAATAGTTTAGCGTTGTTATCAGATGCTGGACATATGCTAAGTGATGCGATTTCTCTTGGTATTGGTGTATTCGCATTTACTATCAGTGAAAGGGTTGCGAATTACCAAAATACGTATGGTTACAAACGATTTGAAATTTTAGCTGCGGTTTTTAATGGAGTGACATTAATTTTGATCGCTATTTTCATTTTTATCGAAGCGATTCAACGTTTCGTAAATCCTCCAGAGGTAGCTTCAAATGGGATGTTGATTATTGCCATCATAGGACTATTAGTGAATATTCTAGTGGCATGGATATTAATGCGTAGTGGGGATACACATGATAATTTGAATATGCGTGCAGCTTTCTTACATGTAATTAGCGATATGCTTGGTTCGGTTGGAGCTATTTTAGCAGCATTATTCATCATGTTCTTTGGCTGGGAATGGGCTGATCCATTAGCAAGTATCATTGTTGCGGTACTTGTACTAGTGAGTGGATGGCGAGTTACAAGAGATTCAGTTCATGTACTAATGGAAGGTACGCCTTCTAATGTAGAAATGGACGATATTATTCGTACATTACGTGAATCGGATGGGGTTATTGACTTACATGATTTACACATATGGACGATTACAAGTGGGCAAAATGCACTTTCTTGTCATCTTGTAGTTGATGGCTCATTAACCATAAAAGAGAGTCAAGATATTCTTCAAGTACTCGAACATAAACTACATCATTTAGGTATTGGTCATATGACAGTCCAGCTTGAGATGGATTCTCATAAACATGAAAAAACGATTTTATGCAATTTAGATTCAAAGCACGAGCATCATCATGAGCATTAATTCAATTATGATAGTATTGAAAAAGAATTCATTTAGAAAACATTCTAAATGAATTCTTTTTTATGGCTATATGCTGATATGAACATGCAATTAAACAATAACCCTAAGGTTCATTGCCTATCGATATCAATCTGTTGCATGCATACAATAGAAATAAAAATAGGGAGAAGGGAATATTAATGTCTAAAAGCTATTTAGATTTATTGGCCTATTTTGGAATTGGCGGTGCACATCCAGGCGGGTTTCCTCTTACTTTTGCAATTTTTGAAAAAGAAAAAATCCAGCCTGATCATCATGTTCTTGATATAGGATGTGGCACCGGACAAACCGCAGCTTTTTTAGCGAAACACTTTGGCTGCAAAGTGACAGCGATAGATATTAATCCAATCATGATAGAAAAAGCGAAAAAGCGTTTTGAAAATGATGGACTTGATATTAAAGTGATTTTAGGAGATGCGCAAAATATGAATTTTGTGGATCATTCTTTTGATTTCATTGTTTCTGAATCTGTTATTTCGTTTACTAATATTGATAAAACTTTATCTGAGCTATCGCGAGTGTTAAAAGAAGATGGTAGCATGATGATGATTGAAATGACAGCAGAAAAATCCTTGTCTGAAGATTTACAAGAAAAGGTAAGCAAACTTTATGGAATTAATGAAATTTTAAAAGAAGATGAGTGGATCTTCCATTTGCAGCAAAAAGGCTTTACAAAAATTGATAAGCTTAGAATTCCATCCGCACTAATTCCTAGTGATATTGATGATATGGATATTTCGGACAACATTTCGATTGATTTATATGATTTGTGGGAAGAACATAATCAATTTATCGAGCAAAATAGTCATCTTATTAGATATCGTGTATTTAAATGTCACCTAACTTGATGTTCAGGAATATTGAATGGTTCATTCCTCTGTAGGGAATTTAGAGCCAGCAATAAGTGTATCTGTTGATTTTGTATATAACTCGTTATTCTTGAAAGGACCATTCTTTTCCTGATAGCTATTAACAATTTGATAACCAATATAATACCCAATCCATTTTGGGAAGGGGCTGCCTTTTTGACCATACAAAAAAGGCTGATGATTTTTTATCCCCATAGCATTTAATGATGGTAAAAAGTGACGTTTCCAAATATCAACAGCCTTATCAAATGGATAGAGATTTGTCCATGGTGCTAACAATTTTTCTCCATGCAAATCCTTCACTGCATACTCCCCAAGACCTTCAATAATGAGTGAATCCTTTAAAGGTGTTCTTTCTGGAGTTAAATTAATCAGATTTATCCGACAAACATGGTTGTATTCATGGGCGAACATTGCCTTTACTTCTTCTTTTGAGAGCTCTGTCGATAAAAATAGGAAAATAGCTTCTTTATAAGCAACGCCGTTTTTACGCATATGCTTACCGAATCCCAACATTCCTCTTTTTATTGGGAAAATATAGATCGGTACTTTTGGTCCATTCCACAATTTACTTAAAAATTGATATTCTTTTTCGATTATTTTCCAAACGTTTTGTTTTTCCATTTCTTTTACCATCGATTCTATTTTAAACCATTCATAAGGCTCGAATAATCCATGATTTAAAAGTTCATATTGCATAGCTTGAGGATTTACTTTCGGAAATACCTTTTTTAAAGGATTACAGAGAATTTCACATTGTATAGACGCCATATCCATAATTGATTTTTCCTTACATCGATCAACAAAATCATAAAGCCACTTTTGAGTTTGAATAACTGACAAATACCTCATCCCTTTTAACCTTTTATTTGTATCATATGTAGCAGTAAGCGCTTTGTTTTTGAAAATTAAGATGTATAACAACTTTAAGTTATCTAGACCGTTGTCCATTTAGCAGTATGATTCGCTTCATATAATAGCAAGGCATACTTGTATGTAAAAAAATATGAAGGGGGGACAATAATGAATCCGTCTAATGTATATAATTTATGTTGTCAATATCATGGGAAAATGGTAAGAATTAGATGTAAGGATGGTAGTGTTCATGTGGGAGAGATTACACGTGTTGATCGTGATATGGTCTGGATTCGCCCGCAGGGAAATATGGGAGGCTATGGTTTAGGATTTGGGTTAGGTGGACCGGGATTCGGTTTCAATAGACCGTTTTTTGGTTTCCGCAGACGCGGATTTGGTATTGGCATCGCGCTCGGTACAATTCTTGGAATCGGTCTAGCTTCAGCATTTTTCTGGTAAGTAGGCAAGAGATTTTCGTTAAGTATTTAATATGTAACATCCCTAATTTAGAAAAGCTTCGATAAATCTAATATCTAAGTTTAGTCATACAATGAAATCTATTGTGTGAGTGCAAGATAAACAGCGTCCGTACTATTATAACTCCACCTACTAAATTCTTTGATTTAATAGGTGGAGTTATTTTGTTTCAATAAAACAATCATGAGCTTTTGCTCCCAACCCAAAATGAAGAGCTTAAAATAAGAAATATTTAACTAGGTGTTCAAAAAATAGCATACTAAGGAAAACTAATAAATATAATAGTTTCAAAATAGAAAATAAAGAAATGTAGTGGAGTTATTTATGAAAAAAATACAAAGGGGGATTTAAAGATGCTCGTTTCAGAAAAATTGGCATTATATGCAAAAGAACAGCCAAATCATTTGATCACTCAGTTTAATGGTAGGAATACAACCTATTCGAAATTTTACAAGCAAGCAAAAAGACTAGCTGGATATTTTCAAGCAAAAGGCTATAAACAAGAAGACATAATAGCGGTATACTTACTTAACTCAGATTATTTTTTAACTTGTTACTATGCGTGTCAACTTGGTGGCTTCACGGCAATGCCTGTAAATACAAAATTAACAGCAACAGAGATTGACTATATCTTTAATCATTCGGAAGCAAAGGCACTGATATATGATGTTCGTTTAGAATCTATATTAAATGCATTGCCAGAGACCTTTAATACTTTTCAAGATTATTTACAAGTAGGTGGTCAAGAAACACTGGAAGCGGTATTGAATGATGAGATGATTTTATATAAAGAAGTTGATGTCGATGCAGATACGACAACAGTTGTTTTTTATACTTCTGGCACGACTGGAAAACCAAAAGGGGTCATGCTGACAGCGGGCAATGTAAGTGCAACTGCAGAAATTTGGGGACAAGCAATGGATCTTAATTCGAAAGATCGTATGCAAATAATTGCGCCATTATTCCATTGCGCAGCAAGTCATGTGTTTTGTATTCCTGTTATTTACGCAGGAGGAACGATGGTTATCGAGGAGGCATTTTCACCTGAGCAAACGATAGATACGTTGGAAAAAGAGAATATTACTATTTTCTTTGGAGTACCATCTATGTACAACATTTTATTAAATATACCAAAGATGGAAAGTTTGCACTTACCTAATCTCCGTTTGTTTACTTATGGGGCTGCTCCAATGCCATATGAATTAATACGTAAAATAAAAGCACTTTATCCGGAAGTAAAGGTCCAAAACTTATATGGTCAAACAGAAAATTCACCCGCTGCTTCTACCCTAAAAGATCATCATGCACTTGAAAAAGTTGGATCTGTAGGGGAACCGTTACCGTTGACGAAAGTGCAAGTAGTAGATGAGTTTGGTAAGCCATTACCTGTTGGTCAGGTCGGAGAAATAGTTGTAAAAGGGCCGCAAGTTATGAAGGGTTATTTGAAAAATGAAGAGGAAACGAGACGAACAATCCAAAATGGCTGGTTATATAGTGGGGATTTAGGAAGATTTGATGAGGACGGATTATTGTATATTGTAGATCGTAAAAAAGACATGATTATTCGTGGCGGAGAAAATGTTTATCCAGTAGAAGTGGAGGAAGTGTTGTATCAAATTCCTGAACTACTAGAAGGAGCAGTAGTAGGTATTCCTCATGAAATTTATGGAGAAGTACCGAAAGCTTTCATCGTATTAAAAGAAGGTAAGCAATTAACTGAAGGAGAAATTATTGCATTTTGTTCTCAGAAATTAGCGAAGTATAAATTACCGGAAGAAGTAGAACTGGTTGATACTCTTCCTAGGAATGCTAGCGGAAAAGTATTGAAAAACTCACTACGCAACAGGTAAGTAATTAGTCATTTACTTGTAGGATTAGAATTCAATAAAGTTGTAGAAAAATTACTAACATTAAAAAAGAGTTACAACTTTTGTATGAAACAAACCTTACTTCTTCAATTTGCATGATGAATTAGAAGAATTAATAGAGCATTCACTGTGTGTAAAACTAGTGAATGCTTTTTTGATTAATTTTGCAATCATGGAGTGGAAAAGAAAATTTATTAGAAATTAATTTATGTTAGTATATTATTTTGAAAACAAGAAAGTGAAGATTTAGTGGATTTTTAAATCTAACCAAATAAAATAAAGCTTTTTCTAAATAGTTATTTCTGAATTTTCTGAAAAAATAAATTGTATGAAGCTCAAATTACTGGTAAAATACGCATATACAATAATAGTTACCGTATAACGGTAAAAGGAGGAGCGAAATGGTTAAGTTGCCAACAGTACAATTTACAGAAGAGCAAGAAAAATTCCGCTTAGAAGTACGTTCTTTTTTGCAAAAGGAGCTTGAAAAAGGAACATTTAATACGAAATGTGATTCATGGTTAAGTGGTT
>DATMJF010000617.1:0-3520 GCA_035554455.1 Rummeliibacillus sp. | reverse complement strand
CATGGAATGCACAATTTGATGCATACAAAGAAGCATTCCCTGAACTAGGTGCACAATTAGAACAAGCAATCTCAGGTGAACTTCCAGCAGATTTTGATGCTGAAATTCCAACTTATGAAGCTGGCAAATCGATTGCAACACGTTCATCTTCAGGTGAAGTAATTAATGCATTAGCTAAAAAAATCCCAGCATTCTTCGGTGGTAGTGCCGATCTTGCAGGCTCAAACAAAACAACGATTAAAGGTACAGGTGACTTCTCAGCAACTGATCGTGAAGGTCGTAACATTTGGTTCGGTGTTCGTGAATTTGCAATGGGTGCAGCACTTAATGGTATGGCACTTCATGGTGGTTTAAACGTTTTCGGCGGTACATTCTTCGTATTCTCTGATTACGTTCGTCCAGCAGTTCGTCTTTCTGCACTTATGGGACTTCCTGTAACATACGTATTCACTCATGATTCAATCGCAGTAGGGGAAGATGGTCCAACTCATGAACCAATCGAACATTTAGCAGCATTACGTGCAATGCCAAATCTTTCTGTTATTCGACCAGCAGATGCTAACGAATCAGCAGCTGCTTGGAAACTTGCAGTATCTTCTAAAAATCGCCCTACAGCATTAGTATTATCTCGTCAAGACTTACCAGTTCTTAATGTTGAAGTACAAAAAGTTTACGATGGCGTTGCAAAAGGCGCTTATGTTGTAGAAAAAGCAAGCAAAGAAGAGGCAGATGCATTAGTTCTTGCAACTGGTTCAGAAGTACAACTAGCAGTTGCTGCTAAAGCTGAACTTGCAAAAGAAGGTATTGATGTAACCGTTGTTTCTATGCCTGATTTTGCACGCTTTGAAGAACAAGATGCAGCCTATAAAGAAAGCGTATTGCCAAAAGCGGTAACAAAACGTTTAGCGATCGAAATGGCATCATCATTTGGCTGGCATAAATATACAGGTTTCGAAGGTGATGTACTTGCAATTGATGGTTTCGGTGCAAGTGCTCCAGGTGAAATCGTTATGAAGGAATATGGCTTTACAGTTGAAAATGTTGTATCAAAAGTAAAAGCACTATTTGAAAAATAAAACTTTTAAAAAGTAGAGGTAATTTGCCTCTACTTTTTGTTTTTTGACAAAGAAAGTGTATTATTTACAGTTGAAATTGACAAAATATTCGATAAAATAAAGGTATAATAACATGAAAGAAGGGAGTGACAATAGATGCGTGTTTACTCAATCTTTCATGTCAAAAAAAAGCATCAGTCATTTGTATACGGGAGAGAACGGTTATTATTTGAATTAATTAAAGACTTGAAAACTGAAAATAATACTTTTTATCCTTCGCAGGAAATAGCTTATTTATGTGAATTATTGCCGGTAAAAGAAATTGAAGCTTTTATTGAACAATATTTATACAAAAATTTACTGCAATCCATATGAAGAATCATGAAATCTTTTTGACAAACGAATTTAAAGGTGATTTACATATTGAAATTCAGCCATATTATATGGTAGTTACATGTGTTGGATCTCGTATGTTGGAATTAGATTTATTTGCAACATTATCAAAGATTAGTTCGGGTTTCATCGGATTTAATAAAAATGAAATGGAATGTGGTTGGCTTAAACCGCCTAGATTTTCAGTTGTTGCAAAGGGATAAATCAGATAAATAGTAGTATCGAAGTAGTTTTTATTGTATAATCCTCTTTGGAGATACTTTTCTCGTATGCGAATTTTAGAGGAGGAAAATTAGTGAGTACTGGATTAGCGATTACTTTAATAGTAGTAGCATTAATCGTAGGTTTAGTTGGCGGATTCTTTATTGCTCGTCAATATATGATGAAATACTTAAAAGAAAACCCACCTATTAACGAACAAATGTTACGTATTATGATGACTCAAATGGGACGTAAACCATCTGAAAAACAAATCAAACAAATGATGAACCAAATGAACAAATTGAGTAAATAAAACGTTCTGTCCGAAAGTTAGTGAAGAACTTGCTTTTATGGACAAGTCCTTTTATATAACTCAATTTTAAATAGTGGAATATCCAATTAAAAAAATGCCATCGAAATTTCTTTCGTTGGCATTTTCATTTTGTATACGACTATAGAGTATAACGGTATTATAACTTGGAGGGAAATTATTAACCAATAGAATCAGATAGGATCAAACAGCTAATTTAGATAGATAAAAGAAAACTAAGAATTAGATTTTTAAGGAATCGTTCTTATTCAATACGTATTCTTTGATAAATTCTCGAACAGTGTCTTCATATTCTTGCGGATTTGTATTGAAAGATTGGGCATGTGCACCTTGCTCAAATAGTTTTAACATTTTAGGACCATTCTTTAATCGATATAATTCGATTGTCATTCCAGGTAATATAAAATCATCTGGTAAGCTATGAATAAAAAGTACGGGTTTTTCAATATTCGTAACAGCTGTACGAGGAGCTATGCTTTTTAACCAATAACCGTCACGTACTCGCAAAAATATATTGGCGAGTCTAATAGCGAGTGGACTTTTAAATGGTGTTTGCTTTGTGAGCAAATGATAAAGTTCTTCAGAGAAATCAGAATACGGACAGTCCGCAATATAAAAGTTCGCTTTGTCTTCTAATGTTCCTGCATATAATAATGTCGTTGCAGCTCCCATAGACTCACCATGGACGCCAATAATTGCATCATCACTCAGTCTTTCTGTTATTGAATGAAGTACAGCTTGCAGATCAAATTTTTCATAATAACCATAGCTTGTTGTCTTACCACCTGACTCACCATGTCTTCTGTGATCATAAACTACCGTATTAAACCCAAGTCTTTCGAATAATCGAACATATTTTACAGAGTTTACTTTGTTTTCTGTCACACCATGACAAACAATCATTGTATTTGTTGTTTGTAAAGGTTTAAAATAAATTCCTTTAATCAAATAGCCGTTAGGGGAATTAATACTTAAGTGCTCTTTGTCAACTGATTCGTACCATTTTTCGTCATAGCGTAATGCCTTTTTTTCGCGATCTAAAATGAAATCATCATCTTTTTTCTTAATATAGATGATCCGACTCGTTACTAAATAACCCAACAGTGTAACAATACCTCCTACAATCCCGGTTATTAAACCAAAAATCCAAATAATTCTTTTTTTCATACGCAACACCACTTTCTATCTTTGTTGTTATAGTTTATACGGCGCTCTTGAAATATCTACTCGAAAAAAAGGTTTAAAATATTTAATGACTTGGAATCCTTTTTGAATATTAATACCTGTTTTAATTTATATTTGTTATAGCTATTACTAGGGATGGATAAAATTGGATTTTTGAATTGTTGGAATGACATATTGTGTATTTTGAAGACCATCTCGTGTGCCAACTTCAATATACTGCGCACTTTTCGGCGGAATTAACATAACATACATCCTCCTATACATTTATTGTAATTAAAGGTAGATGTTAAAGGCAAATTTTAGGGTAAGGATCTTACACTTAAAGCCAATATTGGATAAAGTGAAACTTCTCCCA
>DATMJF010000616.1:0-12484 GCA_035554455.1 Rummeliibacillus sp. | reverse complement strand
ACCGAGTATTAAACCATGAACAATCGGCAATTTAACAATATTCTTGGCAATTTCCCATCCTGACTTTGTTGTTGAAATTAAATTATACAACCCGTATGTATAGGTCGTTAAATTTTGAAAAATTACCGTGATAATTTGAATGGCTGTACCTAATGGCTGTGCATGGAATACCATTTGACTGACCGGAATGCCATAATTTCCAGAGTTAATAAGGACAATACTATTTTTGAAGATTGCTGCTTTCTTTTTTTCAAGCTTCAATACCTTACTAATAACCGTACTAATAACCATTAAACTTATACTAAAGGCAAATAAATAGACTAAGATTTTCCCTAGAACTTCCGGGTTCACTTTTGTTTCATATATATTAACAAATACAGCCGATGGCATTAAACAGTATGTGATTAAATTCGACAATGCTTTCAAGTTAAATTGAAACTTGCGTTGCATGATTCCACCCACGACAAGTAAAACTAAAATAGGTGCAACTACTTGAAAGAATACTAAACTTAAATAACTCATCTTCTCTCCCCTATCTAATCCCTCCTCTATTATGAAACTTTTCAAGCTAAATAAAAAGAGTCGCTATTCAATTATGAGATGAAGTAACCTTATTCTAGATGTTTTTTTAGAAACTTAATCTTAAAAAATCATTAAAATAACCCAACTACTTTATCTAGTTGGGTTAAAACTATTCGCCATTATAACGCGATTTCGTCCTTGTTCTTTTGCTTGATATAAGCATTGGTCTGCCTGTTCAATTAGCTTAGCAGCGGTATTTTCTGTATACGGATATTCACCTACGCCTGCGGAAATCGTTACGGCCTTACCTGTAGGACTAGGTGTGTTTTCAAGGTCTTTTCGTAAAATATCTGCGATTTCAAAAGCATCTTGAATAGTGGTATTTGGTAAAAGAACGATGAACTCTTCTCCACCATATCGACAACATAAATCGGTTGCTCGAGTGACAGTTTTCATTTTATATGCTAAGTATTGTAAAACTTCATCTCCTACACCATGTCCATACGTATCATTAACCATTTTAAAATGATCTATATCCATTAGAATAATAGAAAATGGTGTTTTTGCAACTATCAATTCATCCATTTTAGCAGTTAGTGTCCGTCGGTTTGTTAATCCAGTCAATGGATCTGTAGTCGATTGATCCATAAAGAAATTCACTTGTTGATGCAAAAAGCTTAAACTGTGAATTAATGCATTTTTTAGTTGTATCACTTCGTAATACCATGCTGGAACAGCAGCTAGATTTTTTTCTTCATCTTTTTTCATACTACTCTCCGTTAATTCGGCTAGTCGTTGCAATGGTCTAGCTATTCTTATTGCTGCCCAAATAATGATGGCTAAAGTTATGATAAGTAATGGTAATGCTACATAGAGCATTTCTTTCACCATATTTTCTGCTGGCTGTAATGCGATTTCTGTTGGTCTTTGTGATACAACACCCCAACCAGATTTATCTACAGTTGAATAACCTGTTAGCATATCTTTTCCTTTTGAATTGGTTACTCTTTGTGCACCACTTTTTTCGTGATTCATTATTTTTTGAACTATAGGATTTTCTGCCACTACATCATTAATACGTGAACGATCTTGATGATAAATAATACGTCCATTACGATCTACTACATAAACATATGAACCGTCATCATAAAAATGTTTCCCTAATAACTCATTGAGAATATTTTCTTCTTCCAAATAAATTGTTCCGCCTACAAGACCTAAGTATTTACCCTTCTTATTAAATATAGGTGCCGAAATATAGATTAATTCACGATTTGTAATCGCTCTATATGGATCTGAAATCATTGGTCTTTTTTCTCTTATGGCATCTTTTATGGCTTTGGATGTTAAGACTTTACCCTTAATAGCTAGTGTTTGCGGAGAGGTAGCCAGCACTTTTCCTTTTGCATCGACAATGGAAATCGAGTTAAATGTATTTGTTTGCATTCTCAGACGATCAGCCTCTGCAATAAGTCTTTCTTCATTATCTATGTATTTTGCGATAGTATTTGAATTATACGCAAGGGTTTGAAGTGTTTCCGTTAAATAATTATTTGCGGTAGTTGCTAGTTTTTCAGCATATACTCGGTTTGTTTCTAATGTGTTATCCATTAACGTTTGATTGTTCATACGATAACTGCTCCACAAACTACTTGCAATCGTTAAGATGAATGCTAAAATTGCAACACCAATGATTAAATGCTGCAGTTTTAAGTGATATTTTTTCATTTGCTTTTCTCGCTTTATGTTTTTTCTTTATTTTACCAAATAAAATTATCCATTGCTTAAAGAAATAAAAAATAGCTAAACGGATCAATATTACACATCAGCTTAGCTATTTGATTAATACTATGCATTATAACGGTGTATTGTATCGTCATAATCATCATCTAAATCATCTTGTATAAAACCTAAAAACCTTAATAGCTTTTTCAACATACAATCATCCCCTTAACTTGTACATGCATATCGCTAAAACGGTTGGCTATAATTCCGAATATTCTTTACTTATATTTTACATGAAATTAATATAAAATTCTATTAAAATGCTGTTTTGTGTCCAAAAACACAATTTTGATGCCTCAAATTGGACATACCCATCCATCTATTTTCTATACTAATTCGTAACCTATTTGAATCAATTTCATAATGCAAAATTCATATAAAATATACGAACATTTAATTATATCCAATTTTGGACATTGCTTCGCTTTCGACGGCGAGTCCTCGAAAATGCATTCGCATTTCCTTCGTGCGATGTTAATTCAGTGAGGTTCATTCATAGTCCTACGGGAAAAGCTTGAGCTGAAAGCCCCGCAACGAGGAGATTGAAGCCAAGCCCGTGGAAAGCGCCGTCTGGAGCGGAACATCCAAATATGAATATTAAAAAAGTTAATGTGTTAAAATGTTCGTATTTAAAAACCGAAATTGGATTTATGAAATTGATTCAGTTACATCTAGATTTAACTGTATTGGTAATTTTTGATTTTTCACTATTTTTATAGTTATTGTATTGCATTTAACGCTCTAACATCCTATAATATTAACCAATTAGAATAGTAGGAATTAAACCTTCGCTTATTCTAATAGCTGACATTTCATGAATGTTAGTGAGTTATGCAATTTTGTCACAACACTTTTTATTAAGTTGAATAATTGTATAGCAAAAATGTAGAACTCTCCTTATTATAAGCACCCGTAACCACCCCTCAATGGTTGCTGGTGTTTTTTGATTCAATCGAATAAATGAAAATCATATCACCATCTAATCAATTTTATCGATTTGTAAAATAATACCTCATTTCTAGTAAAGCTAGTACTTCTTCTACTACTTACAAAGTAAAAGCTGGTGATACACTTTCAGGAATCGGCAAAAAATATGGTGTATCTTATAAAACCATTATGAGCTGGAACAACTTAAAATCTACGAAATAAAAGTTGGGCAAAAATTAAAGATAAAAGGGTCATTAGTAAATTCTCAAGAAATTATTATCTTGTCATGGCTCTCATTTGCATAGAGGCCATAAAATGATATAAGCTTTCATTGAAGATACACAATAGAATGAAAAGGAGAGATTTTTCATGTACGTAGTAACGAACCGCATTAAAGTTAAAAAAGGATTTGCAGAAAAGATGGCACCAAACTTTACACGTCCTGGCGCGTTGCAATCATTTGAAGGATTCATAAAAGTAGAAGTTGCTGTTTGCAGAGATTTTGAAGAGTATGATGAAATGAGCGTAAATATGTACTGGGAAAATCTTGATGGCTTCAAAAAATGGCGTGAAAGTGATGCGTTCAAACACGCTCATAAACGCCCTGAATCTAAACCTGGTGAAGCACCTAAAGAATCTCCATTACTTGGTAGTCAAATTGTCGTGGCAGAAATCGTTTCAAGCATTGGAACTGCTACACAAGCCTAATCATAAGGAAAAAGCTCTAGAAGAGAATATTACGTTCTCTTACTAGAGCTTTTTTTAGTTTTTTATTCTATCCGATAACGAACGCTAGGCGAGCCGCTTCCGCTTTTATTTTATGAATTCATAATGGCACCGCCATTTACATGAATGCATTGCCCAGTCATGTAAGTACCTTCATCCGATGCAAGTAATACATATGCACCTACTAATTCACGTGGTTGTCCTGGTCTCTTCATTGGTGTATCTGCTCCAAAGATTGCTACTTGCTGAGAATCAAATGTGGATGGAATAAGGGGTGTCCATATAGGACCGGGTGCTACCATATTCACACGAATCCCTTTACCCACTATATTTTGTGCAAGTCCTCGTGTAAAACCTACGATAGCTCCTTTGGTAGCGGAATAATCAATCAATTGTTCATGTCCTTTATAAGCAGTAATTGACGTTGTCGTAATAATCGAGCTTCCTTCTTTTAAATGCGGTATCGCATGCTTACTTAAATAAAACGCTGGATCAATGTTTGTTGCAAAAGTTTTATGCCATTGCTCAGTCGTAATTTCTGTAAAATTTTTTACTGGATATTGTACCGCTGCGTTATTAACAACGATATCAATTTTGCCAAACTCCTTTATTGTTTGATCGACAATTTCTTTACAAGTTGCTTCTTTTGAGATATCCCCCGGTATAAGTAGACATTTAACGGCTTCCTGTTCAACAAGTTTCTTCGTCTCATTTGCATCTTCATGCTCTTCTAAATAATTTATTACAATATCGGCACCTTCTTTCGCAAAAGCAATCGCCACCGCTCGCCCAATACCCGAATCGCCACCTGTAATAATTGCTACACGACTTTTAAGCTTGTCACTCCCTATATAATCGAGTGGTTGTATAGGAGCCGGGTTCATAATTGACTCAATGCCTGGTTGCTTATCCTGAGTTTGAGCGGGCTGTCCACTCTTTTGTTGTTTATTGATATTCATAGAAAGTTGCCTCCTTGATTTGACTACATTCAGCCTTTGCCAACTACAAATGAAATTAAACATAAAAAAAGGCAAATTCATCCCAGCTTCACACGTGCCCCTCGAGGATTGTCCCGAAGTGAACGAGATAGCTTATGGCATGCTGGCACAATATCTATTCTTTTCAGCTATCAACAATAAATATTTAAAAGCGCCAATATAAAAAGCCACACTTCTTATCCAATTGGACGAAAAGTGTGACTTTCTTTTAATGAAGAAAGAAATTCCTTCAACATATTCCATTTTTCATAAAACTTGCTTATAGCGAGCCATAACCTATGACACGCGCTGCCCAATAGCTACCTTTCGCTACACTTTGGAATTGTACTTTGTTACCAGCTGCATGTAACACTTCACCATTCCCTGCATAGATTCCTACATGTGTAATTGTATTGCTACTTGGTGTTGCACCGAAGAAAATTAAATCACCAACATCTGGGCTACTTACTCGTTTTGTAACAGAATATTGTGTACGACTGCTATGAGGTAGTGTACCGTAACCTGCTTTTTTGTAAACATATGCTGTAAATCCTGAACAGTCAAATCCTGATGGAGACATACCGCCCCATACATAGGGAACGCCTAAGTATTGACGACCAATGCTGATTAATTCGTTTCCAGCTACTGCATTAGACACTTTTTTAGTTTTTGTATATTTCTTTAAATATGATGCTGAAACCCAGCCTGTTTTGCCTTTATATTTTACTTTATACCACTTTTTGTTACTAACAGTTTTCTTATATGTAGCAGTAACAACCGCACCTTTTTTTAAAGTAGTGATTTTTTTATATTTTGATGAAGCACCTTTTCTCATGTTAAGTGCTGCTTTTGTTTTATATTTGCCTGAGATTTTGACAGCTTTTGAGCTAGATACGGTTGTAATATTATTTGAAGTATGTTCTATGTCTGTTTTTGCTTGTGCTTGTATTTGTTCTTGAGGAGCTGCTCCTAATAATGTCCCAAGGCCTAGTGTTAGAGTCAATGTACTTGCGGTAATTACTTTTAATACGCTTTTCTTGTTCATATAGATGTTGTTCCTCCGTCATTAATATAATTTATATTTGATGATTCGATTAACTTTGCTTTAATAGCTTATACACTAATATTATGGAAATTTTAATGAAGAAACAACGCGATTTCATTTACAATGCTATTACTTTTTATTACAAATAATACAAAATGACATGCCTTTGCGCGATTTTTAATACTTTAGAAATTTAATTGGATTATTTTTACATAAAAAGTGCATTTTAAGCTTTTTTAGGTCGAAATGCTTTTTGCTATTTGGTAGCACACTGATTAAGTGAATTCAAACTTCCGTGGATAAGCCGTGATTTTTTTTGGGAATTGGTTGCTCATATTATAGATAATCTTTCAGCAAACGATGGATATTCTCCCTTTAATCAAAAAAAACATGTATAGTATGCAGCACGTATCAATAAATTGAAGAATTTTACTCAAATGATATTGGACAGTAATCCAGAGCAGCTGTAGCTTCAAAGTTAAATACTCATTACTTCATTAGCCAACACTTAATATACTTACCTTCGCATTTCTTCCTGAAAAATGCGATAATGAGGAAAATAAACATTAAGGATGACATGATGACAAATATTCTTACTTTACGAGTAGACCCTAAGTATGTTGCTGAACTTAATAGAGGCTATTCACTTATATTAAAAGACGCAATTCAAAATAAAGATTTATTAGAAGATGAAGGCGATATCATCCGTTTGGTTGATCATCATAACCGCTATATTGGAACTGGTTATTATGGCCACCAGAATAAAGGAATCGGCTGGATTTTAACAACAAAGGAACATGAACAAATCGACCAAGCTTTCTTTAATAAGAAGTTAACAATTGCGCTATCTCATCGCGAGGATTATTTTAGTGATAGCGACACAACAGCTTTCCGCATTTTTAACGGAGAAGGCGACGGCATCGGTGGGTTATCAATTGACTACTTTGATGGATACTATATGGTGAGTTGGTATAGCGAAGGAATATATTCATTTAGAGAAAATATTTACAAAGCTTTAAATGATCTTGTTGAATACAAAGCGATCTATGAGAAAAAGCGTTTTGATACAAAAGGTCAATATATCGACCAAGATGATTTTGTTATGGGAACTGAAGGCGATTTCCCTATCATCGTTAAAGAAAATGGTATGAACTTTGCTGTTAACTTAAATGATGGCGCAATGACGGGTATTTTCCTTGATCAACGTGATGTTCGTCGTGCTATTCGCGATCATTATGCAGATGGCACAAATATGTTAAACACATTCTCCTATACAGGTGCTTTTTCAGTAGCTGCTGCATTAGGTGGTGCTACAAAAACCACAAGTGTCGACCTTGCAAAACGTAGTCTAGCGAAAACAATTGAGCAATTTAGTGTTAATGGTATTGACTACGAAGCACAGGATATTAAAGTGATGGATGTATTCCACTACTTCAAATACGCTGTTCGACATGAATTAAAATTCGATTTAGTCGTACTCGACCCACCAAGTTTTGCACGCACAAAAAAGATGACCTTCTCTACTGCGAAGGACTATCCAAATTTATTAGCAGATGCCATTGCTATTACTGAAAAGAATGGTATTATTGTTGCTTCTACCAATAATGCCAGCTTTGGGATGAAAAAATTCAAATCTTTTATCGATCAAGCGTTTAAAGAAACTAATACAAAATATAAAATCATCGACCAATATGGACTGCCAAAGGATTTTCGTGCAAATCGAGACTTTCCGGAATTTAATTATTTAAAAGTAGTCTTCATAAAAAAACTAAGTTAATCATTCCTATACAAAGACGACTCATCATAATGGTGAGTTGTCTTTTTTATTAGAAAAAAATCGATATATTTGAGATGGCTACTATACTATAAGGAACCAATAAAAGCTAGGTAGCATGCATAAATAAAAGGAAATCTTATTTATGGAGTGGATGGCATGAATACTCGATGGATTAATTTTGATGAATTAGATCTACTTCAAGAAATGATGACTCTGGACATTCCGAATCTCGTACAGAATCAAATAAGTTTGATGGTTTGGAGGAAGAAGGATTATATGAACAAAAGAACAGTCAACTCCAACAAAAGGTATATCTTAACTTAATCGTTATCCCTTCACAAATACAAAAGATTAAGACGATCCTAATATGTTAGGGATAATATAGAAGGTACATGCATCAAGATTGGCTATTTGTTCTTGAGTCTTGCAATGGGGGATATGTCAATTATAAATATACATGGATTAACTAATCTATTAGCCTATTCAACAAGATTTAACCAACATATCGTATTACTGTAGAGTTTGAAAAAACTCAAAATAGACCAAAGGAGATGTTAATGTATGTCAAAAAAATGCAACAATCATAATGATGCATGTGAAATAACTCCAATGCAACAGATTCCGCTCCATGATAAAAATATCGACCTTAAGAAGACTGACAACCCGTGCCCTATATTTAAAGTGCCAGTTGTGCTTGCGGAAACGAAGCTTCAAATTGTAGTAGAGGCAGATATCCACCTTGATCCAAAAGCAACAGAGATTAAACGTGTAACAAAGAATGTCTTTTTAACGCAAGTAAAACTTATCCCTGTAGATTTTGAAAAAGCTACTTCTGATGATTGTCACCACATTCCAGGCTTTTTTAAAGTAAAGAGAGCAAAATTATTTGTAGCAGGTCATATTCGAAAAAATATCGAATATTCTACTAGTGAATGTCAAGGTGTCCTCCAAGATCGAATTGTGACTGTACCGTTTAGTGGATTCGCTGAGCTTAAACATGGTGACTTCTTGATCTCCCCTATTATTGGTGTATCTGATAGTGGCAAATCGTATTTCTTAAATGACAATAATGGTGAAGTGCCTCGATTAGACAAAAACTTCTTCCAAAATCTTGTGAGATACAATGAGCAACCATATGGTGAATTAATAGGTGCTAATTTCTTTGAACTTGATTTCTCACCAGAAACTGTAAAACCAGAAGGGAAATTTGGCGTTTTACGTGAAAAAATCGTAATGGATCTCTTTTTAAAAGTATTACAAGTTCAACAATTCCAGGTGCATGCGCATAGGGTATTACCAGTACTTGATGAAGGTACACTTGGATAACATTTTAAAGGTATAATATGTACACTGCACTTTCATAACCCGGCACTTGATAAGATCAATGTGCCGGGTTTTTCAATAGAAAAGTGGATTAATGTAATTGCTAGCCTATAAATAACCTACCTTATGGGCATATGCTGCCGAAATAATGTAACACCCATTACGATCATCACACGGCTTTTTTACATTTGATTATTTTACATACAAGTACTCTTTTGCAATGGCGCCAAATCGATTTCAAAGCCTAAATCTTCAAGTATTTTCTTATCTTCATCACCTGGTTGACCATCTGTTGTTAAGTAGTCACCTAAGAAAATAGAGTTGGCAGGATACAAGCTAAATGGTTGAAGTGAACCTAAGTTTACTTCACGGCCACCAGATACACGTATTTCCTTCGTTGGATTGATGAAACGGAATAATGCCAACACCTTTAGACAGTATCTTGGATTCAGTTCATGCGTACCCTCTAATGGTGTACCATCGATCGCATTTAAGAAGTTTACTGGTATCGAATCTGCATCTAATGCATGTAGGCTACGTGACATATCAATAACATCTTGTTTTGTTTCCTTCATACCGACGATTACGCCTGAGCATGGTGAGATTCCTGCTTCTTTTGCACGTTCAACTGTTTGTACACGATCGTCATACGTATGTGATGTCGTAATGTTTGCGTGATTTCTAGCTGATGTATTGATATTGTGGTTGTAACGATCTACTCCCGCTTCTTTTAGACGCTCGGCTTGCTCAGGTTTTAAAATACCTAAACATGCACAAATCGTCATATCTTGATGCTTTTCTTTAATCGCTTTTACAGAATCAACAACGATATCAATTTCCCGATTCACAGGACCTCTCCCACTAGCAACTATGCAATATGTACCAACATTTAATGCCGCGGCACGATCTGCACCTGCCATAATTTCTTCTTGTTTCATCATTGGATATTTTTCGACGGGTGCCTTTGAGACGATTGATTGAGAACAGTAGCCACAGTTTTCAGGACATAATCCTGATTTTGTATTGATAATCATATTAAGTTTTACTTTATTACCAAAATAGTGATGGCGGATTTGGTAAGATGCATCGAGTACTTTCAATAGATCGATATCTGGACACTCTAAAATTGCTAATGCTTCTTCATCTGTGATTTTATAACCTTCAATTACTTGCTGAGCTAATTTTGCGTAATCCATATTAATGCCCCACCTTTATGATTTTTTGTAATCGGAAACCAAAGATTCCTGCAAACACTGCTAATATTATATCTTTTGGGAGTGGCGGAACCATCCATAACCACGCCATTTTATACGTAAATCCTTCTGGAGCAGCTGCCCAAAGTTTGTATGCATAATACATCCAGTTTGTACCGATTAAATAATTAATGGCTATCCCAACAAGTGCTGCTGCAATATACATAGATTTCGTACGGCGATATTCCACCATTTTCCCTGCTACATAAGCCGATAAAATAAACGTAACGATAAAGCCAAATGTTGGACTTAAAATAGAAGAAAAACCACCACTAAACCCGGCAAATACAGGTGCTCCAGCTAAACCAACAAGCGTATAAACTGATATGGAAATGGCGCCTAGACGGCTACCTAAAACAAGTCCAGCTAAAATTGCAAATAACGGTTGCAGTGTAATGGGTACCCCACCTACTACTAAAAACGGCGCGAAAGATGTAATGTTCGCTCCGATCATCATTAATGTAGCAAACATTCCACAATACACAATTTCTAATGTAGAAAGCTTACTTTTTGTTCCTGAAACATTTGAAGTCATTTATTCCCACCCTTTACGTCAACTAATTTTAAATATAGGTTAACATATTTTCGCGAAAATGAAACTAAAATTTTTAAAAAAATTAGAAGAATATAGGAAAATCCCGAGGCTCTAGGTAGCTTTATAAATAGAGTGTATTTGTCAAAGTAACTTTGAAATTTAATATACTCCATATTTTAAATAAAATTTGCTATATTGGATTTTTCATCTAGTAGACTTAATAATTCATTTTCCATCATGATGGATCCTTAATTTTCATCAAATAAAATTATTATCACGTACAAAATAAAAAAGCACTAACTTTTTCGTAAGACAATTTACGAGAAAAGTTAGCGTTTTTAATAAATCTGGTAATCTGGTTTTTCCAAATGAACAAAAGAATATTATTTTGTATAGATAAGATTATTTCACTGTAAACTTCACTGCAATTGATTTTTTAGTAGCCTTCCCCTTTGATGTTTTCAAACCTTTTTGATCAATGAGAATCGTGTAGTTTCCTGCAGCAAGTGCTTTCTTCGTTGATAATTTAATCGTTTTGCCACTTTTGCTTTTTGATAATGTAAAGGTATTCAAATTTTCACCTGAAAAATTCACATAAATATGGTTCGATTTTAAAGTGGATGGCTTAATCGCTGTTTTAAAAGTAATGGTTGTATATTTTTTCTTTTTCATATTTGATAAATTGGTTGCTTTTACTTGTGTTGACTTTGTCGTTGTTGAAATTGCAGTTAAATTCAGCTTTCCACGGTATTTTTTAACAGCCTTTTTTTGAGAAGTAGTTAAATCGCTGTATACCGTGTAAAGTGGCAAGAATTCCGATTTCAGACTCAATTTCTTTCCTTTGTTGATTTTCTTTACAACATTATTAATCTTCGTTTTATTTTTACTTACATAGATTTTGGATGCAGAATCTTTTGCTGTTGTAAATTGAATTGTTTTGCCTGTAGATTCTTTACCAAGTGTGCTGATTGTTTTTACTTTTGCATGATACGTTGTGCCTTGTTTTAAACTTTTTAATACATAATTCGTATCTGTTGTTGTGATTGCCTGCTTGCCTGTCACTTCTATTCGATATTTTCCTACTGGAACAATAGCGTTTTGTGCCATCTCATAGTGCAAGGTAGCTGATGTTTTCTTAATATTTAGCGCAGAAAATTTGCTAACATTGCTTGGGTTCGCTATAGCTGTATTTAGTAATCCATAACCGTATAAAGGATCCCTTCCTGTATCTCCTAAATCAATCGTGTAATTTCGTATTACACGACGTAGTTCACTAGGTGTATAAGTTGGATATTGTTGCTTTAGTAAAGCAATCATTCCTGTAACATGTGGTGCCGACATGGATGTGCCAGTCATTTGTACATAGTATTTTGATGGATTCAATGTGTAGATATTTACGCCTGGTGCAGTATATTCCACCTGGCTTCCTGTATTAGATTTCTTCCATAGTATTTTAGTATTATCGATCGATGATACGGCAATTACTTCACTATATTTTGCTGGATAGTCAACATCATGTGCATTGCCTTCATTACCAGCTGCTGCAACCATTGTAATGCCTGCTGTATGGGCTTTTTTAATGGCTTGATAGAGAATGGGATCATCTTGTTCCGT
>DATMJF010000615.1:0-2525 GCA_035554455.1 Rummeliibacillus sp. | reverse complement strand
ATTGCAAAAGCAATGGTTCATTCTAAACAAACTGCTCCACATGTTACATTAATGGATGAAGTGGATGTTACAGAATTAGTTGCACATCGCAAAAAATTCAAAGAAATTGCTGCTGAAAAAGGTATAAAATTAACATACTTACCTTATGTAGTAAAAGCATTAGTAAGTACTTTGCGTGATTTCCCAGAATTTAACCGTTCTTTGGATGACGAAACGCAAGAAATTATTCATAAACATTATTATAATATTGGTATTGCTGCTGATACTGAAAAAGGACTTCTTGTTCCAGTTATTAAACATGCGGATCGTAAATCGGTCTTTGCAGTATCAGATGAAATTAACCAATTAGCAACAAAAGCTAGAGAAGGTAAGTTAGCACCTAACGAAATGAAAGGTGCATCTTGCTCTATCACAAATATCGGCTCAGCAGGTGGGCAATGGTTTACTCCAGTAATAAACCATCCTGAAGTAGCAATTTTAGGAATTGGTCGAATTTCAGAAAAACCTGTAATAAAAAATGGTGAAATTGTAGCCGCACCTGTGTTAGCATTATCATTGAGCTTTGATCATAGAATGATCGATGGTGCGACTGCTCAACATGCGTTAAATAATATTAAACGTTTGTTAAGTGAGCCGGAACTATTATTAATGGAGGCGTAATAAAAATGGTAGTAGGAGATTTTCCAATCGAAACAGATACAATTGTCATCGGTGCTGGTCCTGGTGGATATGTAGCAGCAATTCGTGCAGCACAACTTGGACAAAAAGTTACAGTTGTTGAACGTGAAAACGTAGGTGGCGTATGCTTAAACGTAGGTTGTATCCCATCAAAAGCTTTAATCTCTGTAGGTCACCGCTTTGAACAAGCTAAACATTCAGATGATATGGGTGTAATTGTTCCAGAAGTGAAATTAGATTTCAAAAAAGCACAAGAATTCAAAGATTCTGTTGTTAAAAAATTAACTGGCGGTGTTGCTGGTTTATTAAAAGGCAACAATATTGAAGTTGTAAAAGGTGAGGCTTATTTCCAAGATGCGAACTCATTACGTGTGATTACTGAAAACTCAGCTCAAACTTACACATTCAAAAATGCAATTATCGCAACAGGTTCTCGTCCAGTTGAAATTCCAACATTCAAATTTTCAAATCGTGTGTTAAATTCAACGGGCGCACTTTCATTACAAGAAGTACCTGAAAAACTTGTTGTTATTGGTGGCGGATACATCGGTACTGAACTTGGTTCTGCTTATGCTAACCTAGGTTCTCAAGTAACAATCCTTGAAGGTGGCAAAGATATCCTTGCTGGCTTTGAAAAACAAATGACAGCTATCGTTAAAAAAGGTCTTAAGAAAAAAGGTGTTACAATTGAAACAGGCGCTTTAGCACAAGGTGTTGAAGAAACTGAATCAAGTGTAACAGTAAAATATGAAGTAAATGGTGAAGCAAAAGCTGTAGAAGCAGATTACGTATTAGTAACTGTAGGTCGTCGTCCAAATACGGATGAAATGGGCTTAGAAGCAGTTGGTATTGAATTTGCTGAACGTGGACTTTTAAAAGTTGACAAACAATGTCGCACAAGCGTACCAAATATTTACGCTATCGGTGATATCGTTGCTGGACCACAACTAGCACATAAAGCTTCATATGAAGGTAAAGTAGCTGCTGAAGCAATCGCTGGAGAAAAATCAGTTGTTGATTATCTAGCAATTCCTGCAGTTTGCTTCACAGATCCTGAAATGGCTACTGTAGGTTTATCAGAAGATCAAGCTAAAGAAGAAGGCTTTGAAGTAACTACTGGTAAATTCCCATTTGCTGCAAATGGTCGTGCATTAGCATTGAACGAAACAGAAGGCTTTGTGAAACTTGTTGCTCGTAAAGAAGATGGCTTATTAATCGGTGGTCAAATCATTGGTGCTGGTGCATCTGATATGATCGCTGAATTAGGATTAGCAATCGAAGCAGGTATGACACTTGAAGATGTAGCAATGACAATTCATGCTCACCCAACTTTAGGTGAAATTACTATGGAAACTGCCGAAGTAGCTCTTGGTAACCCAATTCACATTATTGCTAAAAAATAAATGAAAACAAAAACACCTCTTAAGATACATAACAGTGTCTTGAGAGGTGTTTGTTTTTTTATGAAGAAATTTTAAATGTATTTATGTAACTTAGACAAAGGAGTAGATATAAACAATAATTAACTACTCCTTTATTCATGCTAGATTACAAATTTTAATTCACTGCTTATTCTTCCTCATTTATAACAACATTTTTCCCTCTCATTTTCATAATTAAAGGAATTAAAATCCATGCGGCTGCAGCAATTAAAAATATAAGTGATAATGGTTTTGAAATGAAAATACTAAAATCACCATTAGAAATAGTAAGGGCACGACGCATATTATTTTCAATCATTGGTCCTAATACAAGAGCTAAAACAAGCGGTGCAACAGGAAAATCGTTTTTAATAAGTAAATAGCCGAAAATTCCGCAAGCAAGCAGTAAATAAAGATCGAATGTTG
>DATMJF010000614.1:0-11984 GCA_035554455.1 Rummeliibacillus sp. | reverse complement strand
TATTATTTTTTAATCAATTCAAGGTCAACTGGGATAGATTTTGCTACTTTTTCACCTTTAAGTGATTTTACAGCTGTGTCGATTGCGATTTGTCCGATTTCAGTTGGTTTTTGGGCGATTGTTGCAGACAGTTTACCTTGTTTAACTGCTTTTTGAGCATCGTCAGTAGCGTCGAAACCTACTACTTTAATGTCTTTGTGAGCAGCTTCGATTGCTTCAAGGGCACCTAGAGCCATTTCGTCATTGTGTGCGAATACACCTTTGATATCTGGGTTCGATTGAAGAATGTTTTCCATTACTGTTAAACCTTCAGAACGGTTGAAGTTAGCAGTTTGAGATTTTACTACTTTTAAGTCTTTATCAGCTACTTTGTGGAAACCTTCACCACGGTCACGAGCAGCAGATGAACCTGCTACTCCTTCAAGTTCAGCAACTTTTGCACCTTTTCCTACTAATTCTTCTAGGTATTGGCCAGCCATTTCGCCACCTTTTACGTTGTCTGATGCGATGTGTGATACAACTTTACCACCGTCAGAAGAACGGTCAACAGTGATTACAGGAATATTGGCATCATTAGCTGATTGTACTGCTGAAGCAACTGCTTCTGAATCTGTTGGGTTAATGATGATTAAGTCTACTTTTTGTTGGATTAAGTCTTCTACGTCAGAAGCTTGTTTTGAAGCATTGTCTTGTGCATCTACCACTGTTAAATCCACTTTATCTTTTTTCGCTTCTGCTTTTGCACCGTCAGATAGTGTTACGAAGAATGGGTTGTTCAATGTTGAAACTGACATACCAATTTTCATGTCATCTGTAGATTTTTTTGCTGCTTTATCAGATGATGAGCTATCACCATTTGGTGACATAGAACATGCGCCTAGTAGTAGTGAAGCTGATAATGCTAAAGTCCAAGATAGTTTTTTCATTGTATTGATACACTCCTATGCTGTTTTTTTACGGTCAAGAAGTACCGCGATTAATATTACGACACCCTTCACAACTTGTTGGAAGAATGAAGATACCCCAATAAGATTTAAACCATTGTTTAGTACACCGATGATTAACGCACCCACTAATGTACCGAAAATCCAACCGCGACCACCTGTTAATGAAGTACCACCAAGTACAACTGCAGCGATCGCATCAAGTTCATATGATTCACCAGCTGTAGGTTGAGCTGAGTTAAGACGAGAAGTTAAGATTAAAGCAGATAGTGCTGCCAGCATACCTGTAAGTGAGTAAACAGCGATTGTGATGCGGTCTACATTGATACCTGAAAGACGAGATGCTTCTTCGTTACCACCGATAGCATAAACGCGACGACCAAATGTTGTTTTACGTAAGATAAAGTAAAGAACAAAGAATGCCACGATCATCGTGATAACAGGTACGGGAATTCCTAAGAAATACCCTTTACCGAACATTTGGAAGGCCATTGAATCACCAAGACCGGATACTGGTTTACCATCTGTATAAACAAGTGTTATACCACGATAGATTGTCATTGTTGCTAATGTTGCGATGAAAGGAGCAACTTTTCCTTTAGCAATGATGACACCGTTGACTGCACCAAGAATTGCTCCAAGCACTAAGCCAATAAGCATTGATAATAATGGATCCATACCGCTTGCAAGCATACCAGCACTAATTGCACCAGTTAAGGCTAGGGTTGATCCGACTGATAAATCGATACCGCCAGTTAAGATAACAAAAGTCATCCCGAATGCGATTAACGCACTAACTGATACTTGACGAAGTACGTTGAAAATATTTGTAGCTGTTAAAAAGCTAGGGCTCATAATTGAAATAATGATGATAATTAAAAGGAGTCCTAGTAGTGGTCCAAGTTTTTGGATTAAACCTTTAGATTTGGACAACTTTGTCACCTCCAGTGGCATAATACATAATTTTTTCTTGTGTCATTTCTTCTTTTGTGACTTCTCCAGTGATTTTACCTTCATGCATAACTAGCACTCGATCAGCCATACCGATGACTTCTGGTAACTCTGACGAAATCATTAAAATCGCTACGCCTTGTTCTGCAAGGTCATTAATAATTTGATAAATTTCTTTTTTTGCACCGATATCGACACCACGAGTTGGTTCATCTAATATTAAAATTTTCGGTTCATCACCTAACCATTTAGCGATTACCACTTTTTGTTGGTTACCACCACTCAATGATTTTGCTGTTTGTGCAGCACCAGAAGTTCGAACGCCGAGCTTTTTAATAAGCTTATCTACAAAACTCGTTTCCTTTTTACGGTCGATAATACCTAATCTAGAGGCTTTATCTAAGTTTGTTAGCATAATATTATCTTTAATCGAAAAATCAACTACTAGACCTTCTGATTTACGGTCTTCTGTTACATAGCCAATGCCATGTTTTTTTGCTTGAATTGGATTTGAAATTTTCACCTTTTGACCATCTATGAATATTTCACCTTTATTCATTTTTCGATAGCCAAACAATGCTTGTACTACTTCTGTACGTCCAGCTCCCATCAAACCAGCGATACCAAGTACTTCACCTTTTCGTATCTGGAAGTTAATATCTTGGCAATATCCATTTCTTGTAAGCCCTTTCACTTCGAGCTTAACATCACCGATTTTAGCTTTTCGTTCTGGGAATCGATCACCAAGTTCACGACCAACCATCATTTTGACAATTTCATCGAAGGTTGTTTCTTTAATAACTCGAACACCAACATATTGACCATCTCGTAAAATCGTAATGCGATCACAAATAGCAAAAATCTCTTCCATACGGTGTGAAATATAGACAAAGGAAACACCTTGAGATTGTAGTTTACGAATTGTTTTAAATAGCGTTTCAATTTCACGATCTGTAAGGGCAGCTGTCGGCTCATCCATAATGATTACTTTGGCATGCGTTTCAATTGCTTTTGCAATTTCAATAATTTGTTGCTTCCCTACAGATAATTGTCCAGCAGGTGTTTTCACATCAATATGTAAACCAAGTTGGCTTAAAATATGACTAGCTTCTTTATTCATTTCTTTTGTTTTTAAAATGCCTGATTTACCTATCGTTTGTTCATTTCCTAAGAATAAGTTTTCAGCAACTGTTAAGTCAGGTAAAATATTAAGCTCCTGATGAATTACTGCAATCCCCATTGCTTCGGCTTCTTTAGGTGATTTAAAATGAACCTCTTGGCCATCTACTTTAATAACGCCTGCATCTCGTTCGTAAATCCCAGTTAAAATTTTCATAAGCGTTGATTTACCAGCGCCATTTTCACCCATCAGTGCATGGATTTCTCCATCTGAAAGTGAAAATTGTACATCCTTCAACACGACATTGCCGCTAAAGGCTTTATCAATGCCTGTCATTTCAATCATTCGATCTCACCACCTCGTTAAAATATAACGCCTGATTGCAAAATGATATTTGCAAACGGTGTTGCTTCTCCTGTACGAATAATTACTTTTGCTTTAGATGAAAGTTGCTTTAGTTCCTCATGACTAACTGTTTCAATTGGAACGTAAAGAACTTGATGAACAAGACTGTGTAGTGCCGTATTTTGGCCTTCCATCTCTTGTGCAATTACGGCTTTTTCAGCTTTAAAATCATCTAAAACAGCTTCTAAAATATCCGCGAAACTAGGTTTCCCTAATGTATAAGCTAAATCTATACAAGGAACGCCATCTGGAATTGGCAAACCACAATCAGCAATAACAATTGTGTCCGTATGACCAATCTTGGCAAAGATTCCAGCAAGCTCGCGGTTTAAAATACCATGCTTTTTCACAATTATTGTCCTCCCAAGCGACTTTCTACCATTTGAAGCGTCGGCATTCCACCTTGTGCTCCAAACTTTTCGACCGATAATGATGCGGCTATGTTCGCAAATCGAACTGCCTCTTTGAGAGATTGTCCAGTTGTTAACGCATAAGCTAAGGCACCATTGAATGTGTCTCCTGCACCAGTCGTATCAACCGCTTGTGTCTTAAATCCATCAACGAAAATATGCTTTTTCCCATCAAAATAACGAGCACCATTAGACCCGAGCGTCACGATTAATTTGTTTGGATATTTTTCTAACGTGTTTTCTAAATCACCTGAGAAAATATCTGCACATTCTGTTTCATTCGGTGTGATATAGCTGATTAAATCCATCCACGATGCATCAAAATGTTCTGCTGGTGCAGGATTTAGCAATACTGGCACACCTTGTTCTTTACAAAGATTTAGTGTATATTGAACCGTTTCTGCTGGTATTTCAAGTTGCATAATCACCATTTCACTTTGCGCGATGATCTCTTTAGCAGCATCAATTTCTGTTGATGTTACTAAACCATTTGCCCCTGGAACAACAATAATACGATTATCATTTTGATAGAGTAGTATATTTGCAATACCAGTAGCAGCTTTCGGTGTGGTCGAAACAAATTGTGTATGAATACCTTCAGCCTTTAAATTATTTGTTAGTTCTTGGCCAAAGCCATCTTCACCAACGGCACCTACCATATGTAAGTTTGCTCCAAGTCTTGAGGCTGCTACTGCTTGGTTTGCTCCTTTACCACCTGGTACTGTTTCAAAACGATTACCTAAAACCGTCTCACCTTGTTTAGGGAAAATTGTTGTATCAACTACTAAATCCATATTGATACTACCTACCACAGTAATCATGAAATCTCTCCTTATTTCGTAGAACTTCTAACAACTAATGTTGCAGGTAATTCGATTAAATTATTTTCAATTACCTCGTCTTTAATTTTTTTAATGAGCAATTCAGTAGCGACAGTGCCGAGTTTGTAAATATCTTGTGCGACCGTCGTCAATTCAGGTGTTAACAGTTTTCCAATACTGATTCCGTCAAATCCTACTAATTGAAGATCACCAGGGATTTGAATGCCTAGTGAATGCGCTGCTTTCATCGCACCAATCGCAGATGCATCACTTGTCGCGAATATACCATCAACGGTTTCATGTGTTTTTAGAAATTCAAATGCTTTATGCTCTGCTTCATCAAAATCAAATAAACTCGTAATGATATCTGTTTTAATGTTTGGATAGTGATCGATGGTTTCAGTAAAGCCTTTCATTCGATCTTCTGCAACATCTAATCCAATGGGTCCTCGCATACAAAGTATGTGTTTGCATCCTCTTCCTATTAAATATTCCGTTGCAATTTTCGCTCCATCAACATTTTTCGTTGTCACAGTCGGAATGGACGGATCTAATCGTCTGTCGAGAGCAACAATCGGCAATTGAATATTACGATAGTAATCTGCTTCGAGATGATTCGTCGTCACAATAAATCCTGCAGCATACTTTTGCTGCAGTGATTCTATATAATGAATTTCTTTTTCTTTTTGTTCTCCCGAATTACACAGCACAACTGTATAGCCATTTGCAAACGCTGTATCTTCCACAGCTCGAGCTAACTCAGGAAAAAATGGGTTGGTAATGTCCGGTACAAGCAAACCAATGATATTGGTCTTTTTTGTGCTTAATGATCGAGCAAGCTGATTAGGCTTATAATCTAACTCAGCAATAGCCTTTTCGATTACTTGCTTCGCCTCTTCACTAACATAGCCTTTACCATTCAAATACCTAGAGACAGTAGCAACAGAAACGCCTGCACGTTTCCCTACATCCTTAATCGTTACCATATTTCTCCTCCTTTGCGGCTGTGTGTAACCGATTACACAATAATATACTGAAACTCTCTAAATATGTCAACACAATAAGAGAATTATGTCATACTAAATGCTATTCTTATTATAAGTAGGCATAATTGGTGCTTTAAATTTTAGGGTTTATGGTAATAGCAGGTGGATTTTAGGAGTATTATGTGAAATAAAATTTCTTATTTTATATTTATATGTGAAATTTTATTTAATAAGGATATACTATTTATTTATTAGTACATATTAATTTAGTTGAAAGTAAAATAGGCTTCTCTAGTGGAAAATGAGTTGCATTGAACACTTGAATAGAGGAAGAATTGATCGGTTACTGTGACTGTGTTTTATTATTTTTATTAAATATTCGATATTTTTATTAAAAATCCATTCTTTTTTCACTGAAAATTAATGGTCTCATTTTTATTCGCTCTTTCTCGGGATTTATTCGCTCTCTCTCGAGGTTTATTCGCTCTTTCCGCTTGTTTATTCGCTCCATTTGAAATTGTATTCGCTTTCTCAGCCATTTACGTCATTGTACCGAGTGGGATTTATTCGCTCTCTCTGGAGACTAATTTGCCATTGATATATTTTTATCAGAAATATCAAAAAAGCACCATCTGATTCCTAATTCACCAGATGGTACTTTTATTTTTTATTTCTTCACGTCTACAATTCTTCCCTCAATCTTAGGTGAAATTGTCTTCATATTCTTCAAGTGTTCTGCTAGGTTCTCCCAGTCTGATAAACCTAGGTCTGTTACGCGGCCTTCTGCATATGCTTTGGCGAATACTGTGTAGCTATCTCCACCTTTTGCGGTGAAAGCGTTTGTTGCAATTTTGTAAGTTTGGTTATCTTGTATAGGCGTGTAGTTACCATTTGCGTCTTTATATGAGATGGAAACTACTCGTTCACCTACTGGTTTGGATGAATCAACTTCTACTTTCCCTCCAGATACATGTAGGAATCCGCCATTTTCTTTTGGATATGATTTTAAGCTGGTTTCAAAGGCTTCTTTTAATTCAGCACCTGTTAAGGTCATCGTTGCTAGTGTGTTACCGAATGGTAGAACTGTGATTACTTCACCCACTGTAATATCACCAGCAGGAATAGCAGATCGAATACCACCACCATTTTGCAGTGCCATGACAATATTTTTATCATACGTTTTTGCTTTTGCTAGCATACCATCTGTAATGATGTTACCTAGAGCTGTTTCACTATTTCGTACGCTGATGCCATTGCCTTCCGCATTAGCCCTTGGGTTAGTAAGTTCACTTTCTGCTACCGCTCCAATTGACTTACTAGAAATCTCTTTCAGTTTCTCAGAGTAATCTTTCAGCATCGCAGCTGCTTCTGGATCTTCTGGTAAATCAGCTGTCTTGATCAACTTACCATCTGATTTCACGACTTTACCCGCATAATCGAACTCAACATCTACTGTTCCTAAAAAGTCGCTATATTGATAAGCTTGTACAATGACTGTTGGATCTTTTGCTTTATTGTTGTTATCTTTCTCAACGACCACAGGTTTATCCAGTTGTGTATGGCTATGTCCGCCAACGATTAAATCAATACCTTCTACAGATGCAGCTAATGTTAGATCGTTGTCAACTGCTGGGTTATCATCATAACCAATATGTGTTAAGGCAACAATTTTGTCGACACCTTTACCTTCAAATGCCTTTACTGCTTTTTTAGCTTCCGCTATATAATTTTCAAAAGCAATGCTTCCAGGACTTGAAATATCTTTCGTCTCAGCTGTTGTTAATCCAAAGATACCTACTTTTTCACCGTTGATTTCTTTAATGATCCCATTGTAGATTTTGCCTTTTGCAGGGTCACTTGAGATTAGATCCGTGAATAAACCTGTAAAACGTGCATCCGCTGAGAAGTTCACATTGGCACTAACGAATGGGAAGTTTGCTCCTTTGATGAAATCGGCAAGTGCTTGGTGCCCTTCTGGACTTGAGCCTAAATCAAACTCATGGTTACCAAAAGTCATCGCATCATAGCCCAATGCGTTCATAAACTTAAGATCTGCTTGTCCCTTAAATTCATTGAAGTACAGTGTGCCACTAAATACGTCACCTGCATCTAGTAGCAATGAATTTGGTTTTTCGGCTCTAACATTTTTTATAGCCGTTGTTCTTTTTGCGATATTATCCAAATGCGCATGTGTGTCATTTGTATGCATTACAGATAGCGTAAAGTCTTCCTTCTTGCCATCCACTACTTTGATTTCATTGCCTTCAGGTGTTTTGATGGTGCCATTTGCGAGTTGTGAATTTTTGTACCAAAGCTTATTGAATTGGACAACACCCTTATTCAGAGTGGAACCGTTATACAGTTTATCTTGATAAAGCACTAGACCTTTGTTCAATTTAGCACCGTCATAAAGCTTTCCTTTATAAACAATTTTGCCTTTGTTCAAAGATCCACCGTTATATAATTTATCCTTGTAAACTGCGAGTCCTTTATTGACCTTACCTTTTACATAATACTTCCCTGATTTCGAATCGATACCTGTAAATGCCTTGCCACTCACATAGTAGATTCCTTTATATTTACCTGTACTTTTTTTACCATTTTTATAATAAATATTACCTTTTATGCCCGTATACAATTTGCCATCTTTGTAAAGTTTGCTATTAAAAGTTTTAAACCCCTTCACAACTTTACCAGTTGACTTCTTGACAAGTTTACCATGTGAAATTTTATAACTCGATGCTGCATCCGCTTCTACTTGTGTAGCACCTATAGCTCCTAATACTACTGCACTCCCTAAAATCAGCGATGCCACCGGTTTAACAAATTTCAAATTATACTTTCCCACTCAACCATCCTCCTAGATTATCATTTAATAATGAAACTACTAGATTCACTAATATATACCATTATAGATAAATTTATATATATTATCCAATAAATCGATAGAATATTTGCAATATATTTATATGGCATAAATAATTAGAGGCTGTAGTGGAAAGACTAAATAATAGTGAATTTTGTGAGTGATAAATACCACTTCAATAGGAGGTAATATAATGAAAATATTTTTGAATTCTGTAGTAATAATCATGGCTTTATTCTTATTATTCTCCCCATCAAGAATTAACGATTCGTCACCGGTCTTAGCATCTGCATCGACTTCAACAAATCCGAAGATTACTATAAATAATTACAAAAATAACAAAAACTTTCAGTATGCGGTCATTAGCGGAAAGAAATACGATGCAGCCAATAATCAAATGTTGAAATACGTTGCAAGTATCTACGAAGCTGATCAAAAATTAAAAAAGGAAGATTCTAAATATGCATCCTATAGCATTAGCAAAGTGAAGTTCAATCAGGATAATAAAATCAGCATTTCTTATATTAATGCATTTTATCAAGGCGGGGCACATGATGATGTAACAATGACAGTATTCAATTTCTATAAAGGCAAAAACATTACATTACAAAAAGCATTCAAAAATCCAAAAGCCTATTCCGAAGCAAATAAATATGTAAAAGCATATGTTCTAAATCATCCACATGAATACCCGGTAGCAGATAAAAATACCAAAATGTATAATCACCAATACTATTGGACACCAAAAGGCATTAACATTGTGTTCGATCCTTATGAAGTAGATTCTTTTGCAGCGGGATTTAAATATGTACCTGTTCCACAAAAGTATTTGAAATACTAATAATCTAAACATCATTGAAATTTGCACATTGGACATCTTAAAACATAAGACAAGTAAAAGAACTCTGTAGAAAATCCTATAGAGTTCTTTATCGTTCAATTAAACTAGTGCTCTCCCCAATCACTTTTTCTCGAGGTGTTTCTATATCAGGCCATCAATGAAGGGTTTCTTGATTTTCATCTTTTCTCGCGTTCTGCTGCCGTTTACTCGCGTTCTCGGGCGATTTACTCACACATTCTCAAATTGTATTCGCGTGTAATTCATTTTACGTCTTTGATTGCTCCTCTTGTTCGCGGATCCTCTCTTCTTATCATTCTAGTTTCTGCCGCGAGAAGAATGTGGTTGGTAACCTTCTTACACATCTTTAACAATCTTTAATATCCCCTTAATATCCCATTAATAGTTATAATGTGTAATTACTAATGGAAGGTTATTAATCTACTAGGAGGAATATTGAATGATGAATAAGAGTTTTGTTAAAAAAGGAGCTGTAGCGGCACTAGCACTAGCCATTGCTATTCCAGCTATTACCCCTACTCAAGCAGCTGCTAAGGAACAATTGAAGATTGAATCTGTTCAGTTCAATGGAATGAAGGCTCCGTCTACTATTGACCAAATGGTGAAAACATACACAACTGCTTCAGTTAATGTCAAATATAATAACGGAAAAGTAAAAACGTTCCCCCTATCATATAATCAATTATTTAAATCCGAAGATAAAGTAGCAACTGTTAATGGAGAAAAAGTTCCTGCTGGTACGCCAATTGATGTCCACGGAAATCCAATTGTTGATCCAAGTGTTCCTGGAAACAAATATTTTGTTTCAGATGCTCCGGATTCTAACAGCTTACTGAATCCAATTGATGGTAAGCTTTTCATGGTGACACATTATGAATACCAAACAATCGATGCGGCAGGTAAAGATTCATATGGTTTAGTCCCATCTTCCATGTCTTTAACTCAATTAGAACAAGATAAGAAAACTGGTGAACTTACATCGAAGAAAGTAAGCAAAATTGACTTTTCATCCGTAAACGGTCTTTGGATTCCATGTAACGGCTCTTTATCTCCATGGAATACACATTTAGGTTCAGAAGAATATGAACCAGATGCACGTGCATTTGAAAATGATCCTAAATCAAACGCAAGAACTTGGACAGAAAGTTTTGCTAAATTTTATTTCGGAGATGCAACGAAAGCAAATCCTTACTTCTATGGCTATTCACCTGAAATTACAGTGAATAAAAATGGTGAAACATCTGTTGTGAAACATTACAGCACTGGCCGTTTCTCTCATGAATTGATGAAAGTAATGCCTGATAACAAAACAGTATTTTTCGGTGATGATGGTACGAATACAGCGATGTTTATGTATGTAGCAGATAAAGAAAAAGATCTATCCGCAGGTACATTATATGCCGCTAAATTCAATCAAACGGGTATTGAAAACGGTGGTTCTGGAGATTTAGAATGGATTAATCTAGGACATGCAACAGATAAAGAAGTGAAAGATATTATTGATAAAGGTACTAAATTCAGTGATATTTTCGAAACTTCGGATGTTCCTAAAGATGGTTTTACACCAATTAAACAATATTCAGCTGGTAAAGTTGAGTATTTAAAACTTAAACCTGGTAAAGAAAAAGCAGCAGCTTTCCTTGAATCACGCCGTTACGCAGCACTACTTGGTGCAACGACTGAATTTAACAAAATGGAAGGTGTCACGCTAAACGCTAAAGATGGTAAAGTATACGTTGCCATTTCAGATCAAAGTAAGAGCATGGAAAAAGACTCAACAGGAAAAGATCCAGCAGACGATATTCAATTACCAAAAATTAAATCTGGCGTAACCTATCAATTAGACTTGAACAAAGGCCAAAAAGATAGCAAAGGTTCAGCAATCAATAGTTCATATGTTGCCTCAACCATGTCAGGACTTGTAGTTGGTGAAGACCTTCCTGCAGCAGATGCATATGGTAATACAGCCAATGTGGACAAAGTAGCAAATCCAGATAACTTAAGTTATTCTGAAGCTATGAGAACACTGTTTATCGGTGAGGATAGCGGTAATCATACAAATAACTATGTATGGGCTTATAATGTAGATACAAAGAAACTAGATCGTATTTTATCAGTACCAGCTGGAGCTGAAGCAACAGGATTATTTGCAGCGGACAACCGTAATGACTTCCCTTATATCTTTAGTAATTTCCAACATCCTGGTGATGAACTAGATCCAAAAAACATTACAGCAGTAAATAAAGATGAACTTAAAAAGGCCATTGATACACAAATCGGTATCAACAAAACAGGTGGCATTGGTTATATCTCTGGTCTACCTTCTTTGGTGAAAATGCCAGATTTCGCACCACCTAAAACACCGACAGTTAAAAAAGTAACGCAAAAAACAACATCTATCACTGGCAAAACTGAAGCTAGTGCAACTATATTTATTTACAACGGCAATAAATTACTAGGAAAAGCAGTTGCTAATTCCAAAGGCGATTACAAAGTGAAAATCAAAGCTCAAAAGAAAGGCACTACACTAAAAGTAGTTGCTCAAGATAAAGCTGGTAACAAAAGTAACGGCAATACAGTTAAAGTAAGTAAATAGATATGAAATTTGAAAGAGGCAACGAA
>DATMJF010000613.1:0-6167 GCA_035554455.1 Rummeliibacillus sp. | reverse complement strand
TGGCCCAAGCATGACTAAGGATTTGGTTTATACAGGCCGTTTACTCAAAACAGATGAAGCTTATCGTGTTGGCATGCTGAATTATATAACACAAGAAAAGGATTTGGATCGTTATGCAATTCGTCTAGGTAAACTTGTCGCATCTATGTCACCTGCTTCAGTATTAGCAGTTAAAAAATCAGTTCAAGAATGTGTTGATTCTGCACCGGTTCTTTGGAAAGCTTCTACTCCATTTGTGGATCCTCACGATTTCCCTGAAGGCGTACGAGCATTTGTAGAAAAAAGACCACCACAATTTAAACGTTTACCATAAAAATAAAGGAACTAGCTATTCATTTACTTGTGAATAGCTAGTTCCTTATTTTTTTCATTCTGAATAGAAATAATATTTACATCGATACTTTGTAATTCCAATTCAAATTCTTTTTCAAAAGCATGCATGATGTTTCGCTGCACTTTATCAATCGGTATCTGTTCATTCAAATTAATTGGTCCGCTTAAAACAATGCTAATCATTGTTTTAGGTAATGGTAACAATTCAAAATGTACTTTTGTTACTTTTTCTATTAATTCCTCTTCTTCACAAGCATGCTTGATAATCTGAACAAACTGTTGTTTTTCAACATGTTCTATTGCTTGATGAAAGTCCGGCTGTACTATTGTTGTTTCACCAATTTTTTCTTTTTTAGGTGAGAAAATCTCCACGCCCTTTTGTATGAATCGTTTAAAGAAGTTTTGCTCAACCTGCACAACAGGAATGGGCATTATATGCTTCCCTTCCGTTTTTCGTATAAATTTCGCTAATTTCATTTCACAAGATGTTCTTAAATTTTCTATATGATAAAGGTATTGAATTTCTCCTATTGCTAAGCGTTCTGCTATATTTTTTGTCATACGGTCCGATGTACCAATGATTAATATTTTATCTATTCCTTGCTCTTTTATAGCATTTTGTACTTCATGTAAATGATCTTCATCTGTGAAGATCGCTCTTTTCACTGCTTTAAAAGCGCTTTTTTCAAATTTTGCAGATGTACCAGCAATTTTCTTCCCTTTGACAATAAAAAGTCCGTCATCGATAATTCCATCGATTCCGTGATCGTGTGCAAATGAAAGAGCTGCTGTACTTTTTCCAGTGCCACTAGGTCCACTTAATGAATATATTTCCAAAATGTAAATCACCTACTTATTTATTTTCCAATCCTAATTGATAGATTGTTAATGACCTAATAAACAGTAATTATATACTATGTCATGCGTGTTGATTATCCAGTTTTCTCCATTAAAAATAGATAATCAGACGATACCCGCTACGGATTGCTCGCTTTCCTACGGGCGAGCGCTGAGCCGCTTCCTTCGCTTCGCTACGTGCAGGGTCTCAGCTGCTACGCTTTTCCCGCGGGAGTCGAGCAATCCTCCGCTACAATCAATAAACAATGAGACACAAGCACCTTGAAAGTAAGATTACAGAAGAATATTCTTCCTATTTTATCCTAATCAACACGCTTGATAATTTGTTTTATTAATCTTTTATTTAATAGCTATATACTAGATGGTTCTTGATTTTGTTGCAAATTTATTTCTAGTTAAATATGAATCAATTTCATAAATCTATTATCGGTTATTAAATACGAACATTTCAACACATTAACATTTCTCTACTTTCAGCCTTTTCATATCCCCATATTAATAAAGTATTATCTTTTTCATATTTTAGGGAGATTGCTGTTCCTACTATTGAATGGGACTCACCTATTAATTTGGTTGTTTCTTTATCATTAGATATATATAATCCACCACCAGAATCGGGTTTGTACCAAGCTGATAACTATTCACCACTACTAGCATTAGGGGTTCTGCCGTCAATACGAAGATATTATACGCTAAGCAGTTTCAATCAAAAAAAGTCGAATTCCTTTACGCTAAGGAATCGACTTTTTAATTTAGCTTGTTAAACTCTAGTCCCCATTAGTTTAAGTACATTAATTCACAAACTCAAGGGTTTTTTAGTATCACAGGAAGGATGCCTCGATTGATGCATAAGAAAAAGCAGTCCTTTGCAATGAAGAAATGCTCCAAATATCTTAAGTCCCAAACTTATTCTATTAACTATAAATGATCACAAGCCTATTTTACTTTTTTAATTCCAACCTCACAGTTAAAACCGTTACATTAAACATAAAAGGGATTTTTTTAATTCAGAAACAGAATTGATACAAGCTGTTGAAGAATATTTCTATTTTTACAGTTATAAACGTTTCAAAAAAAGACTTAGCCACCGAACTCCGATAGAATATCGAATTTCAATGGCTGGATAGTCTTTTTTATAGCTGTCTACTTTACAGAGGTAAGTCCATCTTCATTCAGAAAGTAGCCTTTTTTAAATTTTCGTTCAAAAACGATGTTTCCGTTTATAATAGTCATTCCTACTTTGGCCTCTAAAATTTCCTTCTCTGGTACTTCGAATAAATTCCTATCTAACACTATAATATCTGCAAGTTTACCGACTTCTAATGTGCCAAGTTCTTTCTCTCTAAACGTTCCATAAGCTGGACCATACGTATAAGCCTTTATAGCATCTGAAAGCGAAATTCGTTCATCTATATTCCATACATTTTCCTGAGAGTCCATACTACAAGATCTTGTTACAGCAGCATATATTTCTAACAAAGGATTTAGTGACACAATTGGAAAGTCACTACCAAATGCTAATTTCGCTCCAGCATTTTTCAGAGTATTCACCGCAGAAGTAAATTCATTTCTTTCTTCCCCTAATCGGGAATTAAACAACTCTTTTACCTCTTCCCCTCCAACAAAATGAAAAGGTTGCATTGAAGCAATGACACCTAGTTGTTGAAAACGACTAATATCGTCTGGGTGAATGGTTTCAATATGCTCAATAGTATGTCGGGAGTCTCTTTCACCATTTATTTTCTTTGCATCTTCAAATGCATCTAGCGCTAAGCGAACACTTCCATCACCAATTGCATGGAATCGAATTCTAAAACCTTCACGATCAGCTTCTAATACCCACTTTTTTATCAATTCCGGAGGAAAAGCTGTACTTCCTCTTGTTTCAGGTTTGTCCGAATAAGGTTCTATTAAAAGAGCTGTGTATGCCGAAATAACTCCATCGATAAATTGTTTTAGACCGGAAAATTGCAGCATCTCCGATGTATAAGCATCTCTCAACTGTTTAGCGCGTGTTATGTCACCGTTTAAAGCTGGCAAAATATGAATTCGAGCTGTTAATTCTCCTGTCTCTTCTAATTCTTTAAATAATTCATAATCATCAATGATATCACTAGATGGAGCATACATATCATTTACTGATGTAACTCCAAACTCAGCAGCCATCTGAAGGAATTTTTTTACCATTTGTACCTTCTGTGTTCGTGAAAAATCATATGCACCTTTCGTAACTAATTCTATTGCTTTCTCGTAGAGTATTCCTGTCAATTGACCATTCTCATCTTTAGCAATTTCACCAAATGCCGGATTTGGAGTGTCGCGATTAATCCCCATTATTTCCAGGGCGTTACTGTTCACCCAAGCATAATGACCCTCTGCATGGCTTAGAATAACTGGTCTATCTGGAAGCACACAATCTAGTGAAGCAATAGACGGTAACTGTTTATTTTTCCAATTTCCATGAAACCAAGAATGGCCTATAATCCAAGGGGCCTCAGGTCTTGTCTCAGCAAATTGACGAACCATTTCTGCAGCTTCTTCTTCAGATCTTGCATCTATTAAACTTATACTATCCATCTGTATACTTCCAAACATAATGTGTAAATGAAAATCATGAAATCCAGGCATAATTAATTGATCTTCGAATGAATATACTTTCGTATCCTTTCCTATATAAGAAGCAATCACGTCATGAGATCCTATCGCTAAAATTTTATTGTTTTCAATTGCTATCGAAGCTGATTCAGGTAAATCAGTGAGTCCAGTAAAGACTGCATTACTTGAAACAACAATATCTGCTTTCTTAGTACTCATCATTCTTTCCTCCAGTTAAAAACTTTATTTTTAATATTCAGATAATTTTTAAGCTAGTTTAGTAGAAACTTCTTTTGTATCTTTGTATTCGATTAGTTTAAGTTGATTTAATCTATGAAACTCTCTATACATAAAATAAATAGCCGTTGAAAATGCAAGTATGTCTGCAACGGGAATTGAGTACCATACACCATTTACCCCAAAGAATTTTGGAAGAATATAGAACAATGGTATCAAAAAAAGAAAAGATCTCCCTATCGCTATAAAGGTTGATTTTGTAGTTTGCTCAATCGATTGAAAGTAACATGATATAAATAAGACGATTGCTGCAAGAGGGAAAGTTAAGTTAAACACTCTAGTTGACCATACACCGAGATTTTGAAAAGCTGGGTCTCCACCTGTAAAAAAATTAACTATTGAATCAGTAAAGAAATATATTAATAAGGTTAAAAATAGGGAGAGTATGAAAGTGAATTTCATTCCTAATGAAGTAATTTTATTTACTCGATCATAAAGTTTAGCACCATAATTATAGCTAATTAATGGTTGAATCCCAGTCGTTATTCCCATAACTACAAACATAAGAAAATTGGTTATATATGCATTTTGTATTGTAAAAGCAGATACATGTAACTCACCACCTAATGAAACTAATAAATTATTAATGAAAATAATAGAGATAAACATAGTTATTTGAATTGAGAATGACGGAAAACCTGTAGCACTTACTTCTTTAAGAGTATTCAACTTGATTCTAATATCTTTAAGTTTAGGTTTTAATAAAGACTTACTAAATATAAAATAAAATATCAACAGACTTGGAACCGCTGGACCGATACTGCCAGCCCAAGCAGAAGCTGCTACTCCAAAATGGAATTTATGAAAAAGTATTAGTTCAATAATGGCAGCTAAAATTCCTCCTCCTAGCCAACTTATCATACTTAGTGCAGGGCGTTCATCAAGAATAGTAAGAATACCAAGAATAAGTGCTAAGACTTGAAAAGGAAAAGCAATCCAAATGTATAGCCCAAATTGCATTGCAAATGGTAGTGTTGTATCATTCGCCCCAAAAAAGCGCATAATGGATTCATTATTGATGTAACCTAGGATACTGATAACCGTCGAAAAAATCACACAGAACCATATTGATTGACCTGCTATACTTCTTGCTTCCTCAACTTTTCCTGCCCCTAATCTTAGAGCAACAACAGCTCCAGTACCAACTCCAATAAACGTACCTATAGCACGAGAAAGGACCAGAATTGTTAAACCAATACCAACACCTGCCATTTTTTCTGGTCCCAACTGACCTAGGATATTCCCATCTATAAATGTAGGTAATACCAAAAAAACGTTACCTAAAATAGCGAAAGTAATATAACGATAAAATAAACTACTAATGGTTTTTGTACCTAATTCCCTATTTTCAAGTAATTTAGGATCGATATTTGATTGATCTTGAACACCTATTGTTTCCATCTTATCCCTCCAATTATCCTTATATCTTACTTAAAGAATCAAGATTACTGTTTATTTTTCTAATTTAGAGTAACTGATTGGATGTTACAAACAAGTATCGCCATTTTATATGCTTCCATTTTTGCATTCTTAGCTACCTTCTTTACGACAGATAATATTCGTAAACGAAAACAATCTAATTAGATTCACCAATTACCCCAAATAAATGTGTGAATACAAAAACTCTAACGTTGAAAGCGCATTCATTTTTTGGAAATAGTCATGTTAATACAGGTTGATATACAAATCTATTCTTACTTAGGCTGTATTGTCTGATTTAATCGTTAATAATAATTCTGTTCTATTTAATAGTAGTAGATTAAGATTACAGTATCTAGAAGCCTTGATTTTGGTAGAACAATTTCAGCTGTCATATAATTCCTCCTTTATTAAAATTTTTTACACAATGAAAAAAACGATGAATTTGTATTTTGTAAAATACTTATTCTTAATAATAATTGTTGGTGTACACACCATGTCAATAGGTTACAATAGGTTATTTTTCGAATATTATATAAAAAAATGGAGTTAAGACCATTTTTTCAGGGATGCTCATGCATTCTTTTTTATAAAACAGCTAGCCATGTGCAAGGTGTCAAGAAAAACAACCGAAAATCCTTATCTTTCACAGGTTTCACACGCCT
>DATMJF010000612.1:0-2870 GCA_035554455.1 Rummeliibacillus sp. | reverse complement strand
TCGCAGAAAAAATTTCGCTGTGGGGTCTCTCTGGCTCGCTTTCCCGCAGGTAAAGATTGCTCCTGCGATTACTCGTCGCAGAAAATTCTTCTTGCTCCTGGAGCAAAAAGAATTTTCGCTGATTCCACTTCAACAAAAATTACATCACAAAATTTTATTATTAAAATTCATGTATTTTGACTTTTTCAGTGGCCTCCCACTTTTCCCGCTGGAGTCGCCGCCCGCAACGAAAATCAACTTAATACGTATATGAACGATCTTATTTACTATAACTATTGAATGCACCATCATCTGTTTTCATATTAAAAATACATAAGAATAACAAAAGGTATCGAGATGGGGTTCTCTCGATGCCTTTTGTTGAAAGTCTGCCACTTAATATAGTTAAACTACCAATTTACTTCTTCTCTCCATTATCACTGTATCCTGCCATTTCCCATCAAGTTGAGCAATTTTCTCTCTTATACCTAAGATTCGAAAACCCATTTTTGCATGAAGGGCTACACTTGATTGGTTCTTATCAAATATAGAGGATTGTAATGTCCAGAAACCTTCTTTCTCACTTTCTTGAATCATTTTTTCCATCAGCAACGTTCCAATACCTTTACCACGAGCTGAAGTATTAATATATATACTGATTTCACCGACACCACGATACACATCACGAGCAGACACCTGAGAAAGTGCCACCCATCCTATTATTTGCTTATCTACTTCTGCAACAAATCGTAATGTTTTATGATGAGCTTTATCCCAAACTTTTTTTGATGGAACAGATGTTTCAAATGTCGCCATTTTTGTTGCCAAACCTTCGCTGTATATTTGTAGCACACGTTCTAAATCCGCTTCTTGCATTTGACGTATCATCAACTTATTCCTCCATAAAAAGCCTGTTAGCTTTCACTAACAGGCTTCTGTTTAACAGCAACCACCTGCACCACTATTGCAAACACCTGTTTCAGGCAAACTTAATTCTACTCGTTTAGCACTTTCAACATCACCTGCTAAGAAAGCTGCAATAGAGCGAACTTGCTCATAACCTGTTGCCATTAAAAACGTCGGTGCACGTCCATAACTTTTCGCACCTACAATATAGAAACCTTGTTCTGGTTGACGTAATACTGCCTCTCCATGAGCCTCTACGGTTCCGCAACTATGCTCATTTGGATCAATTAGAGGGGCTAAAGCTGGTACACTTTCTGTCGTGGCATCAATATTTAAGCGAAGTTCTTTGTTCATTGTAAAATCAGGGCGACTACCTGTATTGACAATTAAACGATCAAAACCTTCTAAAATCATATCCTCGCCATGATGCTTTCCAATAATAGAGATTTTCTCTGCTTCTTTTAAAGATGAAATAAAGAACGGTGTCACAACTGTAATTTTTCCTTCATCGACGAGTTGACGTATACGTGTCCCGAGTGTTCCACGCGCGGCAAGCTCATCATTTTGCTCCCCACCATAAGCCATTTCGACTTTTTCTTTACGTAAAATCCATGTAATGTCTGTAACAAGATTATTTTCGTTTAGTTTAGCTAAATTCAATAGTGAATTAATCGCCGAATGACCACCACCAATAACGGCAATCTTTTGATTCACGTAAAGGGAAGGATTCGCTTCCGCATTTGGAATATGGTAGTCAATTCGTTGCTGTATTGCTATTTCAGTTGGTAGCCAAACACCATTTCCTTGTGCAGGGCTTGGATTGCCCCAAGTACCGGTTGCATCAATAATAGCACGTGCTTCAAATGTTTTTGTTTCTCCATCTTCCTCTACATATAGAACAAATGGTTGTTGATTGCGGTCTTTTGATTTCATCTTGTCATTGTTTTGACGTGTAATCGCAATCACTTGATGATTCGTATAAATGGAAGACTTCATATCTTCTAGTTCTGCTAAAGGCTTTAAATAAAGGTCAATTAATTCATTACCTGTTGGAATATCTTCACCTTTTGGTTCTTGCCAATTTGTTTTTTGTAATAACTCTTTCGCTGTCGAATCAATGTTATATTGCCATGGTGAAAACAATGTGACATGCCCCCATGTTCGAATGTTTGCCCCAATTTCTTTTCCTTTTTCAAAGAGTATAAATGATTGATGTCTCGTTATAAGTTGTGCAGCTGCAGCCAATCCAACTGGACCTGCACCGATAATAGCGATAGGTAATTTAGATTCAGGCGTACTGCAGCCCGTTGAAGGATCACAACAACTAGGTTGGTTTAAAATTTTAAATGTTTTCATCAAAGTCCCCTCCGTAAATAAGAATTTACTTATATATTGAACAAATAAATAAGTAGCTCGAGGCTACATATTTATTTGTTGTTCACTTTATAAGACACCTAAAAAAATTTAAGCTTTCTAACAGCTTGTCGGTGTATAGCCAACTAATAGTAACCCCATTTCCCCGTTTTCTTCCTCTGCATGAATCGTTACGCCTTCTAATTGAGCTTTTACAGTTGGATCGATGGCTACTTTGATACCATCAACTATTACTACTTCATCATTTAATTGTGCCTCTTCTAATCCAACACCCAAATTCACACTGCAGCAACCAGGGATGCCATAAAAGCGGAGTGTTTTTACTTCTGAATCCTCTATTACCTGTTTTAAATAATTTTTTCCTTCAGTTGAAATTTCCATTAGTCTAGCTCCTCTACAAATTGTTCAATACGAGCTCCGATTGCATCTCGTACTTCCTGAAATACTTGCCACTTTTCTTGTTCTGTACCTTTGACTCTAGCTGGATCTTCAAATCCCCAATGTTCACGGTGAACTTGTGGAGGAGTCATCGGACATTTATCCGCTGCGTCACCGCAAAGTGTAACAACAAGCGTCGCGTTATTTAATGTTTCCATATCAATTACATCAGA
>DATMJF010000611.1:0-5948 GCA_035554455.1 Rummeliibacillus sp. | reverse complement strand
GTTGTTAATTGTGCTGTGTTACTTGTTATTCCTTGTGCAAGAGCAGGTATAAAACGAGCTGCTGTTATTATAAGTCCCGGTATTCCACCAACTAATACTGCAATAATGCTAGGAATAATTTGTGCAAAAATAGCCCCTAATTGACTAAAATCACCAGAAAACGCCGCTAATATTGCACTCTTTATAGTATTGAATTTCTGGGCAATCATATCAATTACAGGACTTAACATTCCAAACAAATTACTTATCATTCCGAATACTTCTACTGCTTTTGCTTTTATTGCATCCCATGCGCTTATAACCGCTGCTCTAAAGCTTTCATTTGTTTTCCATAAGTAAGTTATTCCGCCTACTAATCCTGCTATTGCAGCCGCTACAATCCATACAGTACCAGACATTGCCGCTAATCCTGTAACTAATGGACCAATTAGCATCCATACAGAAGACAACGCTGCTTGCATGCCTGCCCACAAACCAATACCTATTGCAAGTGGTGATAAGATTAATGTCAATGCAGGAACTAATAATAAAATTCCTTGAATGATTTTAGCTAACACAGGATGTGCTTTGTTAAACTCTATTGTCATTTTTGAAATTGCATTAATAAAATTAAAAACCGGAATCATAATCATTGCAAATACTTGTACCATTGGTTCAAATGCTTTTTTAAGATTCCCTACCATTGTTTCAAAAGACTTTTGATATGCTTTGTTAGATTCCATTGCAGCTTTGTGCAGACCACCATATAATATTGCCCCTGTTGCTGCTGCTGCCATTGCAACCATTTGGAACCTCATTAAACCTTGATTAATCATTATTTGCATGTCTAACAGTTTTTTCATACTAGCATTAGGACCTAGCATTTTCAATGACAATACTGCTGCATTACCATTGTTAGCTATTTTATTCATTGTGTCTGCTACTGCTAAACCTGCACCATTTACCATTAACATGGGGTTTTTCATACGTGCATAGTTGTCACCAATTCTTTGAGCTTGTGTTGTCATATTCATCATAACGCCTGCTGTTTGTATCATTGAAACTGCTTGCATTTTATCGGCATTAATCATGTTGTCTTTTGCTTTCTTATAATCTTTTCCTAATTGGTCTACTGAAGCCATGAACTCCTTGTTTGTCCCTGTATAATTACCCATACTTTTAGATAATTTAAACATGCTATTTTCTACTTCTATCACTTGCTTCTTAAAAGGCATCATTGCTTTATAATTTGCTAATTCCATTTCCCTTTTGAAATTATTCATTTCACGTTCCAACGCTCTTAATTCTTGATGAACACTATTAGTCTCCATTTTGGAATCAATTATCAATTTACCATCTGACATAATCTCACCACCTTTAATAGAATTTTATTTTAATTACTTTTTCTTTTTGTTTCTGTTTACCTGTTGCTTATTATCTCTACTTACATAATGGTTTAATGCTTCTGATTTTACGTTTTCCGCTTTCTCACCCATTACATCACCCAAGAACAATAGCAACTTCATGTAATTCGCTGTAGACCTTCCAGACGCTTCATAGAGCTCATTAAATGTCCCATTACCTAATAGTGTTTCTGTAATGTCCTTCATGTTATTTATTTGCTTTTTAAGTAGCTCTGCTTGTTCTTCTTCTGACAAACTATCAATATTAGATTCAGTTATCTCTTTTGATTCATCATAATACTTTTTAAGTTTCTGTTGATATTCTACTGTCTTGTCATCTGACAAATCAATCTTGTAAACCTTACCTGCAATTTCAATTTCTTCATGTGGGCTAGTAAATTCAAACTTTTTCATTTTAGCACTCTCCTATTTTTAATTTCTTTTACTTGCTCTCTTTAATGATTCTGAATATGCTGACATTGCATTGTCTGCACTCTGCAATGATACATTATCACCATCTAACCTATAAACACGTTTTAGATTTATTATCCTTTGTCTTTCTTTTGCATTATATTTATCCGGCTTTGGTATTTCCTGTTGTCTTATGCTAATAACTTCTTTTAACTTTGTTTTATCTGATAACCCATCCAATAGTGCAAGGAATTTATACCAATGTAGTTTACCTTGCATTTCAAATAAATCTATATTGTAATCCTGCATAAATGAAGCATAGATATATCTTGAATCTTGTGTAATATCAAGATACCTTTTGCCACCACTAGATGGTACACTTCCATTTTCGCTGTTATCGTTTAAGTAATTTTCGAAAATATACTTTACTATCTTATTTTTGTCTTCTAATGAAAGTTCTATTTCATCATGGTTAGTAACAAACATATCACATAGTATGTGTACTTTTTCAATTGAATTAAATAAATTGTCATTAAGTAACTCATACCCTCTTAACACATTATCAAATGAAAATGATAGCTTTAGTTTTACACCATTATATAATAGTTCATCATTAAACCTATCTGTAAGTCTCATAATACTATCTCAACTCATTTCGTTACTAATAAAGTGAAAGGGGTCGCATAAAGCAACCCTCTTGTTTTATTATGCTGTTCTAAAGTTTGTGATACTACTTGTAGCCATGTAATTTCCTGCTGTATCTTGAATATTACTTGTTGCAATAGCAATGTATTCTGTAGCTGCTGAAAGATTTACAGTAGGGTCAAAAGTAACCACTGTTTTAGCTACATTAATAGAAAGAGAACCCTCAACCTCTGTTCCATCTGTTGCTTTTGTAACAATAAAATTAGAGAGAGATAAAGAAGAATCTCTAATTGCTTCTGAGAACGTCCAAACAATGTTAGAACCAACTGCAACTGTTGTTGCTCCATCTGTAGGTGATACTGTTACTGTTGGTTTAGTTGTGTCATTACTTGAAGGTGTGTATTGTGGCTTACCGTTAAAATGAATTTCAAAACTAAATCCAGACTTTTCATTTGCATCACCGGATGCACCTACAATATTTGCTACTGTTACATTACCTTCGAATGTATCACCGTTTGCATCAATCCAACGAAACTCTGTTTTTCTTTCTTCACCTAGCAATGGCTGTAATGATGCGATAAAATCCTGTGCTGCATCACCATATTTTCTGTGTCCTTCAAATGTTAATACTAATTGAGCACCTGTTACGTCAGAAGAACTGTAACCATCACCATCAAGGTAATTTGTTTGGTCAATTTCTTCATTCCATTCTGGCTCAAAACTTGAAATACCGCCTGCTACACGAGCAAAGTTTGTTTCTGGTGCTGTTACTCCCGGTACAGTATTAATATAAAATTTATGTTCTGACTGTAAAGAAAATCCAACTTTCGTCATTGTGTTTCCTCCTTTTTAATTAACATGTATATTTACTTTAAACATAGCAGTATATATATAACAGTTTCTTTCATCTATCTCTAACAATGTTGGTGTTACATATTGTTCTGCTTTTATAAACTCATAGGAGCTATCATTTGATGGTAAAGCATTAAGTTTTTCTATGTGTGATTGTATTGCTTCAATTGCTTGTATAGTTGTTTGTTGTTCTATGTGTTTAACAAGTGTTTGAAATACTAACTCAATATCATAGGTTTTATCCATAAACATGTTATTCGGTGATGATGGAACATGTCTAATAGTAATAGCATTGTCATCACTTTTTAATACGTCTATAGAAATAGTTGTAAATAAGTTTAATTCTTGTTCTAATTTGTCTGCTAATCTATCGACAATATCCATTGTTTCACCACCTAAATACTTTCATTAATCTTATGTTGTGCAATTGCTTGCCAACTACTTCTGTGGGCTGCTTTTGCTCGTTCAAACCACAAACCGCCTGCATTTGGATTTTTGTCTTTAGAGAAATTATATTGTGGGTTATAATATAACCTTCTTGCATATGGTGTGTCCCAAACAATCAAACCTTCACCTATTTTTGAACCTCTTTGTGCCGAACCAATTAGTGTTCCTATGTCTTCTGGTGCATAAAAGTTACTATCTTTTATTATTTGCTCGTCTAGTGCGAATTGTGCCTTTTTAATAGCTTGGTCAACTTTATCTTGTAATTTGCTTACATCAACTTTTATACTAAACCTTATCATATTAATTCTACCCTATAATGATGTAGCTCTGTTGCATATGCTTCCTTTACAAATTGCACAATATACGTTTCATTGTTAAAAACTACTTTTGATTGCTCTTTTAGTTTCATAACAGGGTTTGAATTTATACAATCAATATAAAGTTTTGCTTTTAAAGTTTTAATCTCATTACTACCTGCATTTATAACTTTTGATGTTGGGCTAAACCTAACATTTTTTATTGTAGTAGGTTGCTTATAACCACTTGAATACCTTGTACTTTCTTCTTTCTCATGGTATTCAACAGAATGTATTAATAAGTGTATTGGAATAGGTATTGCATTTACCATGATGAATCACCTACTGAAATACCTGCATATAATAACCCTGTTGGTACTAAAATGTTTAACAATTCTGTAGGAATGTTTATTCCTGTTGAATTATTTTGACCGTTATTACTACCTTTTCTACCGCCTGTACTGTAACTAAAGTCATCAATTGATATGCTGTTTACGTTGTCTTGTAACTGTGTATCATAACCACCATTTATAATAAAATATTCGGTTAAAAAGGCTGCTGCTTTCTTTATTTGCCCTACTATAAAAGTAGGTTGTTTTGTTATATCACCTATTTGGTAATTTGTAATCATATCTACATATTCGGATGCTCTTTGGATATTCCTATCAAGCTCGTTTTGGTCGGTGATAGGTTTTCCTTTATAATCATCTAAATAATAAGCTAAATCAATATAAGGCATATCTATCACCTTCCATTGTTATTATTTGCGATGCTGTTGCCCTGCTCCACCTTGTTGTCTTGCTTGCTTTGCAATTTTATCAAGACGCTCGTTTTCTTGCTCCAATACCTTAATGTCTGCTTTTAATTCTTCATTCTCTTTCAATACTGTATTATGTTCCTCAATTGTTACTGTACGACCACCTGTTGCATGTTTAATAATTTTACCGTCTTCTGAAATTTGGTCGTATCCTTCTAGTAAATACTTAGCAATTTGTGAATCGTCAACATTTACAACTTTATTTGCTTTTTGTAATTTAGCCATTTTTTTTTAAATCCTCCTAAACAAGTATAGGGATAGAGAATAAGTCTCTACCCCTTCTAAATATTTTATTAAACTGCTCTATTAATTTTAATTCCTGCTTTCTTTTGCCCAATAACGAATACATCCCAATATTTACGTTCATAGTACAACCATTTACCACCTGTTTTTGCTGTTGGCTCGTCTAGTGAAACAAATTCATATTTTTGCGGAGCAAATAACACTGTAGGGTGAATTAAAACCATGTTAATTTGTTTTGCTGCTGCGTCTGCCACTGCACCGTCAGTAAATACATATAATGATTTCATACGAGAAGAAGGAACAATAACAATTGTAACTTCATCTAAAGAACGAACGCTACGAGTTACATTATTACCGCTTGTTCCAGTAATATCTAACTGTCTACTAATAGCTGTTGCATTTTTCAACATTGTGTTAGTTTGTGGTGTTACATAAAGAATACGCCCTTCTGTTGGAACTTCTGCATCATCAAGAGCTTCCATATAAGAATCAAATGTTGAAAGAATGTTTGCTGTTGTTAATGCTGTTGTGTCCGCTACTCCGCCTGCTGCTACATAGTCTGCAAGTAGTTTGGAAATCATGTACTTGTCCATTTCTGGAATCTTTTGTTCTGTATTAAAAACATTTGTAATATTTTTAATTGTTACTGCCATGTTTGTTTCGTCTATATTTGCAGGGTCTACAAGTGTACTAAATTCTCGGTCATGTGTAAGTGTGTAAGGTGTGTAATTGTTGTCTACTCTACGAGTAAAGTTTGTTACTGCGTCACGATTAACGTCAATATAACCACCTGTAGAAATATTAGGTACTTGAATAGTTTTTGCGTTCACCCATTGTACTAAATTGTTATTTGGT
>DATMJF010000610.1:0-6311 GCA_035554455.1 Rummeliibacillus sp. | reverse complement strand
TCCCGTAGGACTATGAATGAACCTCACTGAATTAACATCGCACGAAGGAAATGCGAATGCATTTTCGAGGACTCACCGTCTTTCGCTCCACAATGAACAAAATTGGATATCATTAATTGATTGATATATTTCATATGGATTTTGCATTATGAAATTGATTTATTTGAAAAAGTTGGCATACATACCTTGGATAAACACAATAATGATAGCGATTGGCGCGATATAACGTACGAGAATTCGCCAAGTGGTGAAAAGCCAAGGTTTTGTTGCTAATTCATTTGAAGCATCAGCCTTTGAAATTTTATAGCTAGCAAAAATAGAAACTAGAATTGCGCCAAGTAACATACCTACATTACTTGTGATAAAATCGGCAAAATCAAAAATGGATTTCCCTAGAATTTGTACTTTGGACAGTACACCGAATGATAAAGCACTTGGGATCCCGATGATGAAAATGCCTAAACCACATAACCAAGAGTATTTCTTGCGTTCTTCGTATTTGTTACCCATAGCTGTAGCAACAACAATTTCTAACATTGCAATTGCAGATGTTACAGTTGCAAATAACAATAAGATAAAGAAAATGATCATAAAGAAAGAACCAAATGGAATATGTTGAAAAACTGCTGGTAAGACAATGAATACAAGACCTGGACCTTGATTGGGTGTAAAACCTAATGCAAAGACGGCAGGGAAGATAACAAGACCTGCAAGAAGTGAAATCCCGATATTCAACCATGCAACATTAAATGCAGAACCGACAATTTTTTCTTCTTTTGATAAATAAGATGCATATGTCATCATAGCAGCAACACCGATACTTAATGAGAAGAATGCTTGTCCCATTGCTAATAAGAATGTTTTACCATTCAAATAAGACCAATCTGGTACGAACATGAATTTAATACCTTCCATCGCTCCATCCAAGGTTAGAGAACGAATAGCAAGTACGATAAAGAAGATGAAAAGTATAGGCATCATCAATTTACTTGCTTTTTCAATACCATTTTTCACACCTCCTTGGACAATCCACACAGTAAGAAACATAAATACTCCTTGTGCAATAACTACTTCCCAAGGACTCTTTGTAAGTGAAGTGAAAAGCTCGCCATAATAATCTTGACTATTACTCGTTAGATTAAATGTGATTGCTCGCACAATATAGCTTAAAATCCAACCACCAACAACACTGTAAAAAGATAAGATAATCGAAGAAAAGATGAAGCCGGCCCATCCTGTTAAGAACCATGCAGTACCAGGTGCTTGTTTTTTAAATGAGTTCACGGCATCTGTTTGCCCGCGTCGTCCAATCATAAATTCAGCTACCAGTATAGGCAGACCAATGATTAACGTACATAGAATAAAAAGTAATATAAATACACTACCACCGTTAGTACCCGCCATATATGGGAACTTCCAGATAGCACCTAATCCAATAGCACTACCTGCCGCGGCTAATATAAAGCCTATTTTTGACGCAAATTGATCCCTGTTTGACACTAATTATGTCCTCCTTTTATATAAGGATTGTTCTATTTTACAACAATATTCGACTTGGTTGTATAGAAATTGTGAAACGAATATGAAGAATCACTCTTATTCACTATTTACAGCAAGTACTTATCGAATGTTATTTCACTTTTTAGGCTATACTTCCTCAGCTGGGGCAAAAAGCGCCCCTTTGTCGGAGGAACATTTGCCTCGCATGGATGCGAGAGCGTTCGGCGTTGCCACAGGACGTGGCGAACTTAGCTGAACTTCCTTACATAAAGCTGAACAAGCACCCTTCGCATTTAATTTAAGGATTTTTTGCTCGAGTTCAAAGGACTATGCTATAATTTACGTGAAAAAATGTATATAGAAGTCACGGAAAGTAGGAAGGACAAATGGCAAAAAAATACGAAGTAGGAGATGTGCTTACAGGGAAAGTAACTGGTATCCAGCCATATGGCGCATTTGTTGCATTAGATGAAACAACTCAAGGTCTCGTGCATATTTCGGAAATTACGTTCGGCTTTGTAAAAAGCATCACTGATTTCATTAACATTGGTCAAGAAGTTCAAGTGAAGGTACTTGAAGTTGACGCAGATGCAAAAAAAATAAGTTTATCAATCCGTGCACTGCAAGAACGTCCGCCAATGAAACGAAAAGACTTAACACCTCGTAAATCGCTTCAAGATCGTGTTGATGAAAGCGATTCTGTCGGCTTCAACTCACTAAAAGTGAAGTTACGTGATTGGATTGAAGAATCGGGTATTAAGTAATAAACAAAAAGCTATTTCGCAGAATATTAAGCGAAATAGCTTTTTGTTTTACCACGCATTAACGGGCAGTAAGATCCCACTTCAAGACTCAAGTGAAGACAAGAGGGATAAAGTAAAGAATCAAGAAAACCCAATGAGTGAAGTTTCACTTTACTTTTTCATTTTACGAATACGATACTGTAAATTTTGACGACTCATCCCAAGTGCTTCTGAGGATTTGGTAATATTATGGTCATACATATCAAGTACTTTATTTAAATAATATTCTTCCGCCTCACGCAAATAATCATCGAGAGGTAAAAGCTCTTTATCATTTTGAACGACAAAATAATCTGGGCTTTTTTCTGAAGAATTAAACTCTTGTGCTTTCCATTTAAAGTGAAGTGGTAACAAATCATAGGTAATCAATTCTTCGTTAGTCACCATCGTCATCATATCATCAAGCAAAATTTCTAGTTCTTTTAAGTTCCCTGGCCAATCATAGTGCATAAATAATTGTTCAACTTCCATGGACATACCCTTCAGTTTTTTACCAAACAACTTATCATAACGTTTTAAATAATCATTTATAAATGGTTTAATATCTTCCCTTCGATTACGAAGGGGAGATACGGTTATCGAAACTGATGCAAAGAAATAGTATAGCTCCTTCAATAATTCACCTGAGCCGATCAAGTCAATTGGATCTCCACCTATACTCGCGATAAATAAATGCGAATCTTGCCTATGTTCTTCGAGTAATGTAAGACAATCTTGTTGTAACTCAAGTGATAAATATTCAATTCGTTCACAGAAAATAGTACTGCTGTCACTAGTTTGTAATTGTTTTTTTAACCGTTCAATCATTGAAGTATCTGAACGGTTACAGAAATAGGTGATGAAATTTTCGTTTGCAGGTGTTGATGCGTTATGAATGGCTTCTGCTATTAAATCCTTCCCTGTACCAGATTCCCCAATAAGTAAGACAGGGAGTCTTGCAGCAGCGGCTTTTTTGGCAGTTTCAATCACTTCACGCATTGGTTCAGAAACTGCTGTAATGGTATTAAATGTAATTTGCTCACCATAACGACGTAGAGGCTGGTAGACAAGCTTTTCTAACGTAGTAATATCTCTAGCGATTTCAATAGCACCTAGAAGCTTATTATTTTCTATTATTGGAAACGTATCGTTAATCGTAGTAATCTCTTGACCATTCTGATTCCAATATGTTTGTTTTACATTATGGACAGGTTCTGCTGTTTGTAATACTTTCAGCAATGTACTATCTTCTTTTTCGAATTGGAAAAGTTCCAATATCGAGCGATCACGAATATCCGCTAAATGAAGTCCCTCAATTTCTCTCATTTTCTCATTATAAATAATTGTTTTACCGTTTATATCAACTGCATGTATGCCTACTGAAACATGCTCTGTCGCAAATTCATAAAACGGCAATAATTCCTCTTTATGCATATCCATTTTTATCACCTGAAAAATTTTTAGATTTTTTTAAAACTTTTACTTGAAAAATGCAATTATATTTTGCATTATTATAAGTGTAAACGACAAATGAATGCAAATATTTTTTGCACTTCGATCACAAGGGAGGATAAGAAATGATTCCGTACACAACAGAACCATTAACAGATTTTTCGAAAGAGGAAAATCGTCAAGCATATCAAGAGGCTTTGAAAAAAGTACAAAGTGAGCTTGGTCAAGATTATCCATTGATTATTGGTGGGGAAAAAATTACAACTGAAAATAAAATTGTATCTTACAATCCTGCAAAAAAAACAGAGGTAGTAGGTACTGTATCAAAAGCGAACCAAGAGCTTGCTGAAAAAGCAATGAAGATCGCTGATGAAACATTTAAAACTTGGAGTAAAGTGAAACCTGAAGTACGTGCTGATATTCTATTCAAAGCGGCAGCTATTACAAAGCGTCGTCGTCATGAAATGTCAGCTATTATGACTTTGGAAGCAGGTAAACCATGGGTTGAAGCAGACGCTGATACAGCAGAAGCAATCGACTTCATGGAATACTATGGTCGTCAAATGCTTGAACTTAAAGACGGTAAACCAGTTCAAAGTCGTCCAGGTGAATATAATAAATTTGGATACATTCCACTAGGTGTAGGTGTAATCATCTCTCCATGGAACTTCCCATTCGCAATCATGGCAGGTACAACAGTTGCTGCTATGGTAACAGGGAACACAGTATTGTTAAAACCAGCTTCAACAACTCCGATAATTGCATATAAATTTATGGAAATTCTTGAAGAAGCAGGACTCCCAGCTGGTGTTGTAAATTACATACCAGGTTCAGGCTCAGAAGTTGGGGATTATTTAGTGGATCATCCACGTACTCGTTTTGTAAGTTTCACGGGTTCACGTGATGTTGGTCTACGTATCAATCAACGTGCATCTGTTCAAAACGAAGGACAAATTTGGATTAAACGTGTTATCGCTGAAATGGGTGGAAAAGACACAATTGTTGTAGATAAAGAAGCAGATCTTGAATTAGCTGCTCAGTCTATTGTCAAATCAGCATTTGGTTTCAGTGGTCAAAAATGTTCAGCATGTTCACGTTCAGTAATCGTGGAAGATGTTTACGACCAAGTAGTGAATCGTGTAGTTGAACTAACAAATGAATTAACAATCGGTGATCCTGCTGATTACAATAACTTCATGGCAACAGTAATCGATGAAGCTGCATTCAAAAAAGTAACTAGCTATTTTGAAGTGGCAAATGAGGAAGGTCGTATCGTTGCTGGTGGTACTGCTGATGATTCAGTAGGTTACTTTGTAAGACCAACAGTAGTTGCGGATGTTGCACATGATGCACGTTTAATGCAAGAAGAAATCTTCGGACCAATCGTTGCGATTTCAAAAGCAAAAGATTTTGATGAAGCGATCGAAGTAGCGAATAATACAGAATACGGTTTAACAGGTGCAGTCATCTCTACAAATCGTGATCATATCGAAAAAGCTCGTGAAGAATTCTTCGTAGGAAATCTTTATATTAACCGTGGCTGTACAGGTGCAATTGTAGGCTACCAACCATTCGGTGGATACAATATGTCAGGTACTTGTTCTAAAGCAGGCGGCCCAGACTTCTTAACATTACACATGCAATCTAAATCAGTTTCAGAAACGCTTTAATAGATAACGAATTTAATAAGCAGGCAAAGAGATTGCTATTTTTGCCTGCTTAATTATAGAAAATGAGTAGTCTAATTGTAAGAAATAAAGACCGCATAAACGTAGGGGAACTTTAATTTTTACATAAATTCACAAGGGGGAATTTTAAATGGTATTAACAAGTTCTGATAAAATTATTGCTCAAACAAATGAATATGGTGCTAAAAACTATTTGCCATTGCCAATCGTTATTTCTGAAGCTGAAGGTGTATGGGTGAAAGACCCAGAAGGAAATAAATATATGGATATGCTATCTGCCTATTCTGCTGTAAACCAAGGACACCGTCATCCTAAAATTATTCAAGCATTAAAAGATCAAGCGGATCGAGTAACTTTGACTTCACGTGCGTTCCATAGTGATCAACTTGGACCATGGTATGAATTAGTAAGTGAGTTTACAGGTAAAGAAATGGTTCTACCTATGAATACAGGTGCTGAAGCCGTTGAAACAGCCTTTAAAGCAGCTCGTCGTTGGGCTTATGATATTAAAGGTGTAGAAGATGGTAAAGCTGAAGTAATTGCTTGTAACGGGAACTTCCATGGCCGAACAATGTTAGCGGTTTCATTAACATCAGACCCTGAATACCGTCGTGGATTTGGACCATTACTTCCAGGTATCAAACTTGTAGATTATGGCGATTTAGAAGCATTAAAAGCTGCTATTACACCAAATACAGCGGCATTCATCGTTGAACCAATTCAAGGTGAAGCGGGCATCGTTATTCCACCTGCTGGATACTTAAAAGCAGCTCGTGAGCTTTGTCGCGAAAACAATGTCTTATTCATAGCTGATGAAATTCAAGCAGGTCTTGCTCGTACTGGGAAAATGTTTGCTTGTGAATGGGAAGATGTAGATCCTGATATGTAT
>DATMJF010000609.1:0-7387 GCA_035554455.1 Rummeliibacillus sp. | reverse complement strand
ATATATATGAACATTAAATAATAATTAATCCTTTTTATAAAAAGTAATGATGAATTTATTAGGAAGACCTCATTTTGATCAATCTTTAATCAAAATGAGGTCTATTTATTTCTATCAAATTAGCGCCCGAGCTGCTTTGTCGTTACGCTCCAGTAGGATCTCGTCGTCTGTCTCGCTTTTTCCTCAGGAGCCGAGTAGATGCTTCTCTAAACGAATATAATGCTACCTTTTGTAGAAGAACGTAAAATCTCAGTATTATGCATACGTCACTGCTGTACCAGTAGCGACACACATTAACATACCATCCCGAATTGTTTCGAAATCCAGATCAACACCGATTACTGCGTTAGCACCTAGTTTTTCAGCACGCTCTGTCATTTCAGATATAGCTATTTCACGTCCTTCAGCGAGTTTTCCTTCATATGCTGAACTTCGTCCTCCAATGACATCTGTTATAGAAGCGAAGATATCACGTACAATATTGGCACCCATAATCGCTTCACCTGTAACAATTCCATGATAGATGTGAATTGATTTGCCATCAAGATTGTTTGTGGTGGTTACTAACATTTGATCATCTCCCATAGCATATTTTTTCACTTAATTACTATTGTATTTTCATCACATCGGAAAAATGTTTGGCTATTCAAATTATTTTAATACGTAGAAGGAATTAGTATCTCCCGCAGTCTTTAATGACTTTTGAATAATTCAAAATAAAGGTTTATTGAAATATGTCTAGAATGTATAACGAATATGCGAATAAAATTTTATATCGTGGTTATATTTTTAGAAGAATACATAGGGGAGAGATTGGATGATTAAAGCAGTTATTTTTGATTTTGATGGATTGATTTTTGATACAGAGACATACGAATTAGAATCTTATCAAAGTATTTATAAAAAATATAATGTAGAGTTTCCATTGCAACGATGGTACGAGTCAATCGGATCTAATTTCGTTTTCGATCCTTACGAAAAACTTATACACAGTGATACTAAATTAGACAAAAATGAAATCTGTAAAGAACGGACAGCTATTTTTGAGGATTCTATATTAAAGAAATCTCCTCGAGATGGAGTGATTAATTATTTTGAACAGGCGAAAGAATTAGGATTAAAGGTGGCGCTTGCTTCAAGTTCATCTAAAAAATGGATTTACAGATTTTTAGAAATGCTTGATTTGGAAAAGTATTTTGATTTAATTTGTACAGCAGATGATGTAAGTGAGGTGAAGCCAAATCCTGAGCTTTATTTAAAGGTTTTAGAACACTTTGGAATTCAACCAAATGAAGCAGTCGTCTTTGAGGATTCTCCAAATGGTTCTCTTGCGGCTATTCGAGCTAATATTCCATGCGTAGTTGTTCCAAACGCTACAACGCAAAATTTGGTTTTTGATCATCAAGTTGCAATTAGAATTAATTCTATGGCGGAAATCGAGTTACCTGAGTTGCTACAAAAGTTAAGTTTAAAGCAAATCTAAAAGAATAAAAAACCACCCGCAACGAGGAGAGCGGGTGGTTATATCGAAAGTCATTGTCGAGGAGATCGAATTCCTTTTATGACGTTCTGCTATTAATGAGAGTGAGCCTTTACATGTGCTAAGGCAATTTCTTTTTCCAATTCCTGATGCTTAACAGGATCGAATTCTTTTTCCACTTTTGCTATAACGACTGTAGCAACTGAGTTACCAAGGATGTTTGTAATAGCGCGAGCTTCAGACATGAAGCGGTCAACACCAATAAGTAATGCAATTCCTGACACTGGAATCATTGGGAATGCAGTTATTGTTGCTGCTAATGTGATAAACCCTGAACCAGTTACCCCTGCAGCACCTTTTGACGTAATCATCAAAATCCCTAGTAAGTAAATTTGTTGCCATAATGATAAATCGACATTGTAAGCTTGTGCGATGAACATTGCTGCCATTGATAAGTAAATAGATGTACCATCTAAGTTAAATGAATAACCAGTTGGAACAACTAAACCAACTACTTGTTTTGAACATCCGAACTTTTCAAGTTTTCGCATAATAGATGGTAATGCTGATTCAGATGATGAAGTACCAAGCACGACGAACAATTCATCTTTGATATAAGCAATGAATTTAAAGATGTTAAATCCAAAGAATTTTGCGATTAGACCTAATACGATAACAACAAATAAAAACATTGTAATGTAAACAGAAGCCATTAGTAAGCCTAAAGATTTTAATGAACCTAAACCAAAATTACCAATCGTGAACGCCATTGCACCAAATGCACCAATAGGTGAGAGTTTCATGACCATTCCGATAATTTTGAAGAAGATTTCAGAAACTTGTTCGCAAAGTTTAATGACTGGTTTTACTGGATCTCCAATTGATGCAGCAGCTACCCCAAATAGAATTGCGCAGAATAGTACTGGCAATAATTCGCCGTTTGCAAGTGATCCGAAAAAGTTATCTGGAATAATATTCGAGATAAATGCCACAAATCCATGTTCAGATTCAGTAGCTTGCTTTGTAAATTGTGAAATGTCTCCACCTTTAATATGTGAAGTATCTAAGCCCTTACCTGGCTGGATGATGTTAACAACAACTAAACCGATTGCTAAAGCAATTGATGAAACGATTTCAAAGTAAATAAGTGCTTTACCACCGATTGTACCAACTTTTTTCAAATTGCCCATTCCTCCAATACCTGTTACAACAGTTAGGAAGATAATTGGAGCTATTAGCATTTTTATAAGCTTGATAAAGATATCTGCTAATATTTTTAGTTGAGCACCGAAGCTAGGGAATAATACACCAACAATAATCCCCAGGATAATTGCACAAATTACTTGAACAGTTAAGTTTTTAAAGTTAATTCTCATAGTCATACCCTCTTTGTGTGAAGTTTATTTCTGCAAATTGTTATCGCTTACATGGACCATGATACTCTATTAAAACTGAAAACGATTATTATGGTGATAAAACTCTTTTTGGTCATTTTGGTCATAGAGCTTTGATGGGTACTCAAATGTATCGCAAAGCTAGTCATAGCGCTGAATAAGAAAAAACCGAGAATAAATTCTCGGTTTAAAAAATTTTTAGATAATTTAAGAATTAAGTTCTTTTTGTACTAATACAGATGTTAATGATTAATCTCAGATTGGATTTCTTTTAAAAAGATGGAACCGATTTCATCCTTGTAAGATGTATATAACGGTTGGAATTTCTGCTCCCATCTTTTCTGTTCTGCAACAGAAAGTGTAGATAGATCAATATTGGGTTCTTTTTTAAGTTTTTCTAAGTCTACTTTGTTCATTTCTTCTGCCATTTGAAAATTCCACTTTGTCGCTTCATCCATCGCTTCTGTTACATCTTCTTGTAAATCTTGGGGGAGACTGTTCCAGAAGTCTTCATTCATCATGACCGCATAGCCTAATATTCCATGATTTGATAATGTAATATGATTTTGAACTTTATAAAAACCTTTTGAGTAGATATTAGATAATGTATTTTCTTGTGCATCAATTTCATGATTTTCGATTTCAGAATACAATTCATCGAATGAAGTTGTGATCGAACTTGCTCCAAGTAACTCAAATTGTGACTGTAATACGTTACTCGGCATAGCACGTACTTTCAAGTTTTTGAAATCTTCCACATGTATTAATGGCTTTCTCTCGGAAATCATTTGTTTAAAACCATTGTTCCAGAATGCAAGCCCTTTAATATTGGCATGATTTAATTGGTTGAGTAACTGTTCACCAACACGTCCATTTAATACTTTCTCTACATCTTCATTTGTATGAAACAAGTACGGTAAATCTAATACTTGCCATGTAGGAATCTGTTTTGTCATTTTAGAAAATGAAGGGGCAATCATCTGTACATCTCCATCTTGCTATGCTTTTAATTCGTTATCATCGTTATAAAGCATTCCATTAGGATAGATAATGACATGGATACGACCATTTGTCTTTTGCTCTAAAAGCTCAGCAAATTTAATCGCAGTTCGCCCCTTTGGTGTATCTTCTGCAACCACATGACTGAAGTTGATCACAATTTGTTTGTTTAATCCTTGCTGTTCATCATCCACCGGTAAAGTTGCTGTTTGCCAAAATTGCTGCTTATAGCCGATGGCACCTAGGAGCAGCACGATAGTTAAAATGGCGGTTGTAATATAAACTTTCATGCAATCACCAACGTTCTGACATTTTCTTTCTATTCTAACATAATTCCAAATGATACAATATTCGTATACTAGCAGATTGGAGGAAGAACGGTGAAACAGATACATCTGTCAATGAACGGCAAAATTATGTCGCTCACCTTCTTCATCATCGTATTTTCATTTTTAGTAGCAGGTATATTTGTTCTAGGTAATATTTTGTCTACAAAGGAAAAAGAACTTGGCAATCAAGCGATGCTAATTGCAAGAACGGTTGCAAAACTTCCAGAAGTTCAAAAAGAGCTATCAACAGATAAAAAACCAATAGATCAAGCAAAAGTGATCAATGAAACGATAGAAGGCATACGGATTATTAACAAAGCAGAATACATTGTTGTATTAAATATGGATCATATACGTTTATCTCATCCTGTAAAAGCGTTAATCGGAAAAAAATCAAATACGAGTGATGAAAATGCGGCTTTTGCTGAACATTATTATTTGTCTAAAGCAAAAGGGGAAGTAGGGAAAACAATCCGCGCTTTTGTACCGATTATGAATGAAAATCATCAACAAGTCGGTGTTGTAATTGTAGGCTACAGTCTTCCAACGATAGTTGAAATCTTATATAGCATTCGTAAAGAAATATTCGTTGCAACGATACTATCACTCCTATTCGGTGCTTGGGGAGCATGGATGCTTGGACGAAATATGAAAAGGCAAATGTTCGATTTAGAACCGCATGAAATTGCAAAATTGTATAAGGAACGTACAGAAACATTCAATGCAATGCATGAAGGGATTATAGCTATTGATAATGACTTCACGGTAACTATTTTTAACACAAAAGCAAAACAAATTTTAGGTGTAGATGAAGATGATTTAATTGGTAAAAAAATCTATAATATTTTACCAGATACTCGTTTACCTGAAATATTAGATTATAATCAACCTATCTATAATAAGGAATTGTTTATCAATCAGCACAATATTATGAGTAATCGGGTACCTATTGAGGTAGAAGGGGATACGGTTGGTGCGATCGCTATCTTCCAAGACCGTACAGAAGTGAAAAAGCTTGCTGAAGAGCTTACCGGGGTGAAAGAATTTGTACAGGCATTGCGAATTCAAAATCACGAGCATAAAAACAAAATGCATACGATTGCTGGCTTATTACAGTTAGGGCATTATCAACAAGCTCTGTCTTATATTGAAGAAGTAAAAGTAAAACAAGATGAGATTGCAAACTTTTTAAATGATCGCATAAAGAACCAAAATATCTCCGGTCTGTTATTAAGTAAGATCAATCATGGAAAAGAACTTGGAATTGATGTTGAAATCGATATGAACAGTCAATTAACATATTTGCCGGAGCAACTTGATTTCAATGATTTTGTTGTCATTATTGGTAACTTAATCGAAAATGCGTTTGATGCATTACAATTGACGAATAAAGAAGAAAAGAAGGTACTAATTAGTATTGATCAAGATGAAGAAACTTTATCTATTTTAGTGGAAGATAACGGTGTAGGGATGACGGACGAAGTGATTTCTCGTATCTTTGCTAATGGCTATACGACAAAGAGAAATGAAAATCATGGAATTGGGCTTTATTTGATTCAAGACATCATCAAAAAGTTAGACGGTACAATTGATGTAACAAGTACTCCAGGCGAAGGGACAAGCGTGTTTGTTACGTTTTACTTATAGTAAGGGGATGAAGGGAATGCAACCGATTCAAGTATTATTAGTCGAAGATGATCCAATGGTTCGTCAAGTGAATCGTCAATTTATCGAGCAAGTACCTGGATATCATTTAATTGGTACAGCAAAGAATGGAGTTGAAGGAATTCAACAAATTCAACAACTAAGACCTGATCTTGTTTTTATGGATATATTTATGCCCGAGCAAGATGGTATAGAGACATTAAAAAAGATTCGCGAAAAAGGTTTAAAAGCTGATGTCATTGCTGTAACTGCAGCAAATGATATGAAAACCATTCAGAAAATGCTTCAACTGGGTGTGTTTGATTATATTATGAAACCATTTTCTTTTGATCGAATGAAGCATACACTACAAAATTATCGTCACTATAAAGCAAAGATTGATGAAAAGGATGAGATGACTCAGATAGAACTTGATACACTATTACATCACCAAAAAGCAGCACATCAACCAGAATCAGATTTGCCAAAAGGGCTGAACGCCTCAACACTAGAGAAAATTGTTAGCTTTATTGGCACACAAGAGCAGGCTGTTTCTGCTGAAGAAGTGGCAAATGGTGTAGGTCTTGCTCGTGTAACTGCTCGTCGCTATTTGGATTATCTTGAAAAACAAAATAAGGTAAAAATTGATATTCAATATGGGGGCGTTGGGAGACCTGTTAACCAATATCGGTTAATTCATTAGTATTTGGAGTTATTAATATGATTTAAGGGAGATGAAATGATGCGTGAAGTAAAAGTTGAGACTTATAATGAAAAATGGCCTGAGATGTTTGATTTAGAAGCAGAGAGTTTGCAAAAGCTACTACCAGAAGAGGAAATAATCGATGTTTATCATATTGGCAGTACGGCAATTCCAGATATGCCTGCAAAACCAATTATTGATGTACTTGTTGAAGTAAAGAATATACAAAAGATTGATGATTTCACGGAGCGGCTTGCTGTAAATGGCTATAGAGATTTTGGTGAAAACGGAATACCAGGCAGACGTTTTTTTGTTAAAGGAAAATTATCGTCTCGAACGCATCATATTCATATATTCCAAACAGGGGACAAAGAAATTACCCGACACTTAGCCTTTCGTGATTTTTTAATAGCAAATCATCACGAAGCCCTACAATACGGAGCTTTAAAGAAAAAATTAGCGCAAGAAAGTCCAGTTGATATTGAGAAATACATACAAGGAAAACATGATTTTATCCAGATGATCGATAAAATGGCCACTGAGTGGGAGAAATGAAAATTGATATTCAATATGGGGGCGTAGGGAGACCTGTTAACCAATATCGTTTAATTCATTAGTAACTAGAGATATTAAAATGATTAAAGGGAGATGAAATGATGCGTGAAGTAAAAGTTGTGAATTATAATGAAAAATGGCCTGAGATGTTTGCTTTAGAAGCAGAGAGTTTGCAAAAGCTATTACCAGAGGAAATAATCGATGTTTATCATATTGGCAGTACGGCAATTCCAGATATGCCTGCAAAACCAATTATTGATGTACTTGTTGAAGTAAAGAATAT
>DATMJF010000608.1:0-6556 GCA_035554455.1 Rummeliibacillus sp. | reverse complement strand
CATTCAAAAATTTAAAAGCTATTAGAACATTTAAATATTGAATACGTTTTGACTACGTTTTTGACTACGTTCAAATGACATTACTTGAAATTCAATGACATAATAAAAACGCCAAAACCCTTATTTTTAAAGGATTTTGACGCTAATTGAAACTCATTGAATCTCATCTATGGAGACGGTGGGAGTCGAACCCACGTCCAGAAACTCTGATACTTCAGTTACTACGCGTGTAGTTTGTCTATTTAGGATTCGCGCAGCAATATGCCGACAAACAGGCGTCCTGTGCGCTAACTTGGAAATCTCTTGTTACTAGCTCAAGTGGCACTAGTAACCGTATCCCACTAAAGTTGAGCCTAGCTACGCTACATGGGCGATAGAGCAGTTAGGCAGTTTCGAGCTTACGCTGCGAAAGCTAAGTTGTTGTTTGTTTTGCCAGTTATTATATAACTTCCGTTGGTGACGAAGCCGAGACCTCCGACGCGCAACTCAAGCTCAGACCATCCCTGTCGAATCCGTAACGTCCCCTTAATATCGGATTTCCATACACGGCGCATTTCTTCGTCAACTTTACTCAGAAATTGCAAGCACGATATATATCATCCATTAAGGTGCTGATTAACAGCGTTTCGGATCAGTATGGTTATCATACTGTGAACTGGCTTATTTGCTATACATAGAGTATATGACAAATTAGGTCATACTTCAAGTGGTAGATTTTAGAATTGATTTTTTGCTTTAAGGGCGCGGCCCATTTCGCGTTTTGCTTCTTTATTCTTTATGTCTGCACGCTTGTCGTAGTTTTTCTTACCTTTACCTAGACCGATTAATACTTTTGCGTATCCGTCTTTTATGTACATTTTAAGCGGTACAATTGAATATCCATCGCGTTTGACGTCTATTTTCAATTGCATGATTTGCTTCTTATGTAGCAATAATTTTCGGACGCGAAGTGGATCATGGTTGAAGATGTTCCCTTGTTCATATGTGTTGATGTGCATATTGGAAATCCATGCTTCACCATTACGGATTAAAATAAAGGCGTCTTTTAATTGAACTTTCCCTTGGCGTACGGACTTGATTTCTGTACCGTTTAATACGAGCCCTGCTTCAATCGTTTCTTCGATGAAGTAATCGAATCCAGCCTTCTTATTTTGTGCTAAAACTCTTCCAGAACCTTTTGGCATATGGAGTCACCTCTATAAAATGGATTGAGAAGAGCGACTAGCCCTTCTCTTATTTTTTCTTTCTACTACGGCGTTTTTGCTGTTTCTTTGCAATTCCTTCGTAGAAGCCTTTCTTATCTTTGCTTCCTGTTTTACCAGAAGCTTTACGATCTTGTTTGCGCGTTTTTCCGTTTACTTTTGCACCGCTTGGTTTATATTTGCGATCTTTGCCTTTGCCTTTTTCTCTACCATGTTCACCGTCTTTTGACTTTGCACGAATTACAACGGGTGCTTGGCGGCGAGTACGGGCTTGTGCTTTTGGCATACCAACAATTTCAAAATCGATAGCAGATTCGTCAATATTCACTTCTAAAACGCTGATTTCTACTTCATCACCAATGTGGAAGACACGTCCTGTTCTTTCCCCAATCATGACCATTTGACGATCGTCAAAGTTGTAATAATCATCCGTCATATTGCTAATATGAACTAAGCCTTCTACTGTATTTTCTAATTCGATAAACATACCGAAGTTCGTAATTGAGCTGACGATACCAGTGAATTTTTCGCCAATTTTGTCTGCCATGTATTGTGATTTTTTCAATGATTCTGTATCACGTTCAGCATCTACTGCACGACGTTCACGACTTGAAGTATGCTCAGCAATTTCATCCATGTGAGCACCCCAATAGCTAACCGTTTCTTTACTCTTATCACCATTGATTAGATAAGTGCGGATTAAGCGATGAACGATCAAGTCTGGGTAACGTCTAATTGGTGACGTAAACTGTGTATAGAATTCTGTTGATAACCCAAAGTGTCCAAGGCATTCTGGGCTATATTTTGCTTGTTGCATTGAACGTAGCATCATGGTTGAAATTACAGGATACTCAGGTTCATCTTTTACTGACTCTAATATTTCTTGTAATGCTCTAGGTTCAACTGTATTTCCTGTACCACGAATGACTAAACCGAAATTCGTTATAAATTCAAAGAATCGTTGTAACTTTTCAGGTTTTGGATCTTCATGAATACGATAGATGAAAGGCAGATTCATACGATTGATATGTTCAGCTACTGTTTCGTTTGCGACAAGCATAAATTCTTCTATTAATCGTTCTGCAACAGTACGTTCACGAAGAAGAATATCTGTTGGCCATCCGTCTTCATCGACAACCACATAGGATTCTTTAAAGTCGAAGTCTACAGCACCACGTTTCATGCGACGGTTATTAAGAATTTTCGCTAAGTCTTTCATATTTTCAAACATTGGGACTAACGGTGCGTAGCGTTCTTTTAGTTCTGCGTCGTCTTCTTCTAAAATTTTATAAACATTTGTATATGTCATACGTTCTGTTGTACGAATGACACTTTGGAAAATTTCATGGTCGATGACTTCACCGCTTCCATTAATCGTCATTTCACATGAAAGCGTTAATCGATCTACTTGTGGGTTTAATGAACAGATTCCATTTGAAAGACGATGTGGAATCATTGGTATAACGCGATCTGTTAAGTACACACTTGTAGCACGGTCATATGCTTCACGGTCTAAAGCAGAACCATCTGTCACATAATGACTAACGTCTGCGATATGCACGCCCAATTTATAAGTGCCATCATCATTTTTTGTAACCGTAACGGCATCATCCAAGTCTTTCGCGGTTTCACCGTCAATTGTCACAATCATTTGATCACGTAAATCACGACGACCTTCTCGATCTTTGTCTGAGATTGTATCTGGTACTGCGCTCGCAGCGTCTAAGACCTCTTTCGGAAAATCAACTGTAATATCGTGTTTATGAATAATTGAAAGAATATCAACACCTGGGTCGTTTTTATGCCCTAAAATTTGTGTCACAATCCCAGTTGCAGAACGGTGCACGCCAGGCCATTCAATAATTTCTGCCACTACTTTGTGACCGTCCATTGCACCTAATGTATTATCCTTTGCGATAAATAAATCCATCGATAGTTTTTTGTCATCGGGTACGACAAAACCAAATCCACGGTTTGCTTGGAAAGTACCCACTACTTTTGTCATTCCGCGTTCAATGATCTTAATGACAGCACCTTCACGACGATCTCCAGAAGATGTTTTGGATACACGAATAAGCACTGTATCTCCATTTACTGCACCATTTATATCCGTAGGAGGAATAAATACATCATCCATTCCTTCCTCTTCTGGCGCTACAAAGCCAAATCCTTTTGGATGACCAATAAAACGACCTTGTAAATAATTCATTCGTTCTGGCAATCCATATCGATTTGTTCGAGTACGTACAATATCTCCTTGTTGCTCTAATTTCACGAGTGTTTTTACAAGTTGTTTGAATTCTTCAGCATCACGAAAGCCAAACTGATCTTCAAACTCAGCGACTGTTAAAGGTTTATAGTCATCTTCCTTCATAAATTCCAATAATCTTAATTCTAATGTTGGTTCTTGTTTATCCATCGTTCTTCCCTCCTTCTACTAGCATTTGCAATCATTACTTTTTTACTCATGCCAATCGAGTGACTCTAAAAAGTGAAAAATATCTTCATGCAATTGTTTTCGTTCTTTATCTAATGTAATAACATGACCTGATTCTTCATAGAATTTAATCTGTTTTTCATTAGACTCTGCTTGTTCATAAATATAATTTGCAGATTTTATATCAATGACTTCATCTTTTCTTCCTTGTACAACAAAAAGTGGTGCATAGATTTCATCGACATGTTCTCTAACCTCATATACTAATTCACGTAATTGTTGTAGTGAAGGCATGCCATGTTTTTTAATATATTCTAAACTCGCTGCAGATTCTTCTTCACTTTTGCCAAAATGTTGATTAAATCGTTCTGCGTATTGAACTACACCTTCAAACATTAATTCTGTTGTACGCATCGTCATCGGTGCACACATTGTTATGATTCCCTGAACTGGGTAACAATAACCTAACTTCAATGAAAAAACGCCACCAAGAGATAGCCCAGCAACAGCAATTTCCTTGTATCCTGCATCTTTTAATTTTTGATACCCATCAAGCACACTTTGCCACCATTGTTGTGGGTTTGTATGTATCAGCTCTTCTGGCGGTACACCATGTCCTTTATAATGCGGAGCCAGTGAAGTATAACCATGCTTTTCTAAGAAACGCCCTAGCATACGTACATCTGCCGAATTTCCAGTAAATCCATGTAATAGTAAAACTGCTCTAGGTCCAGCTTCAAAAAAGAACGTTTCTGGTAAAACAGGTTTCACGAGGGCATCCTCCTAAATATGAATTGAAATCTATCTGCACGCCGAAGTTTAAAGGTTTACGATCGTGTTCCGCTTTCATCATTATAATCTATATAATAGAAAACGCCTAACCATTAGCGGCCAGGCGGATTTTGTGCATTAGAATTTTGCGATCGCTATAGCTAATACGAAGAATGAGATTGATAGCACAACCGTAATGCGGTGTAATATTAAATCTACTCCACGAGCTTTTTGCTTACCAAAAAGTTGTTCAGCTCCACCAGAGATGGCTCCTGAAAGACCAGCACTCTTACTAGATTGCATCAATACTACGATAACCAATGCAACAGACACGATAAGAAGTAACGTCATAATCGCTGCATGCATATGTTCCACCTCCTGATTCGAAACATCACAATAGTCTTATCTTACCAAAAACTGTACGTAATGACAACGAAGTTCTACTTTTCGTAATAAATCAAACCAATAAACTATATACTTTTCTATTATTTTATCATTACTAATATAGTTTGACGATAAAAAAATAAAAACGACAGAATCCTATTTTGAAGCTAAAAATTACTTTTCTAAGATCATTCGAAATTTTAACAGTAAAGTCTACATGCTCCTCTTTCCTAGACGATCCAAAATGATTAAATCCCACTAACGACTCAAAGGTTCTTCATAAAAAACGTTGCATTTGTTCTTAATTCAAACTGCACCTACATAAACTATATCTGAAAAAATTTAATTTATTTAAGGAGGCTCTACAATTTTCGATCAAATAATTTGGTCTTTAGTGGACGATTATATCATGGATAAGTTAATCCCCTTTGATCCTACACTTGAGCAAGTACAACAATCAAACAAGCAAGCAGGTATTCCAGATATTAATGTATCAGTAACACACGGAAAACTTCTATATCTTTTAGCTAAACTAAAAGGTGCAAAAAATATATTAGAAATCGGAACTCTAGGTGGATACAGTAGTATATGGATGGCTCGTGCTCTTTCCGAAACTGGAAAATTATATACATTAGAATTCAATCCAGAATATGCAAAAATCGCCGAACAAAATATCCGCCAGGCTGGTTATCAAGATAAAGTGGAAGTTATTGTTGGAAAGGCTTTAGACACATTACCAATTCTCGAAGAAAAAAAATTATTATTTGACTTAATCTTTATTGATGCTGATAAGGAAAATTACTCTCATTATCTAAAATGGTCCTTAAAATTAGCAAATTCTGGTGCACTCATTATTGCTGATAATGTTGTAAGAGATGGCAAGGTCTTTGATGAAACAAGTGAGGATGTGCTTGTAAAAGGAGTACAACAATTTATGGACTTATTAGTAAATAATCCTGCCATTGATTCTACAGCCATCCAAACAGTTGGTGTTAAGGGTTATGATGGTTTTATGATAGGGATTGTAAAATAATTAAGGTTCGCTTTCCCACTGGAATACCGCATTTCACTCAATTAAAAATCATAAAAAATATGATACATCATTTCAATTATAAAGCCGCTATCATTCCTAAAGAAAATAGCGGCTTTATTAGTTGCGTAATATGTTAGAAACAACTTTACTCGAAATTCTTGAGTTCTCTAATTATCGTTTAATGTTGTAGAAAGATTGAATCCCATTAAATTGAGCTGTTACAGACAATTGATCTTCGATACGTAGTAATTGGTTGTATTTTGCAACACGGTCTGTACGAGAAGGAGCACCAGTTTTAATTTGGCCAGCATTTGTAGCAACTGCGATATCTGCAATTGTAGTGTCTTCCGATTCACCAGAACGGTGAGAGATGATTGCTGTGTAGCCAGCGCGTTTAGCCATTTCGATTGCATCTAAAGTTTCTGTTAAAGTACCGATTTGGTTAACTTTGATTAGAATTGCATTACCAACGCCTTCTTCGATACCACGAGATAATTTATTAGTGTTTGTTACGAATAGATCGTCACCAACTAATTGTACGCGGTTTCCGATACGTTCAGTAAGCATTTTGTGACCTGCCCAGTCGTTTTCATCAAGACCATCTTCAATTGAGATAATTGGGTATTTAGAAGTAAGTTCGTCATACCAAGCAACCATTTCTTCAGAAGTTTTTGCAACGCCTTCACCATCTAAATGGTATTTTCCATCTTCATCTGAGTATAGTTCAGA
>DATMJF010000607.1:0-2945 GCA_035554455.1 Rummeliibacillus sp. | reverse complement strand
ATCTAGAAAAATCAAAACATTGGTTCACACAATCAGCATTAGCAGGCGATGTATTTGCCGCCAATCGTCTTGGCCATGAAGCCTTCCAAAATGATCGAGGTGAAGAAGCGATTCACTGGTACCAAATGGCTGCTGACAAACAAGATGTTGACGGAGAATTCAATCTGGGCTTTTGTTATGAATCAGGTATGGGGACCCCCATCAATATGAAGAAAGCGAAGTATTGGTATCAAAGAGCTGCGTTGCAGGGGGATGAAGAAGCGAAACGGAAATTGAAAGAACTGTAATAAGAGAACGTACTTTCATATTATTAGAGTGGCGAGTAAATGATCATGGCCACTCTAACTTACTCAGTTTAATTTTATCGTTATACTCATTGCCGCTACTGTCTTCCCATATAATTTGAACCTGATATGAAAGACCTTCTTTAGGAGCATCTCCTAAATATAAATCAGGATATGAAAAGGGATGTAGGGAGTATTCTGTTCCATCAACATCATCTCTTCCTTCATAAAACGTTGTTGTCTCTACTAATACTTTATCTTCTTCTAAAAATTTGAGTTTCTTTACAGTAACCTTCTCTTTGTTTTTTTGTTTAATGGACGCTAACCACCCTATTGGGGTACCGCCGATTTTTTGTTCTTTATACATTGCTTTCCATATTCCATTTTCAGAGTTTCCTTTCATTGTACTTTCTGTATAATCCCAATAAACGATTGCTAAAATCACTAAAGCTACCGTAAAAACTAAAGCAGAATAAAATTTCATCATTATTGTTGCCTCCTTTCCTTTTCTAAAATAAGAGCATCTTGTTTTTCATGATTATTACTACATTAACCAACAAGCTGAATGATCTTTGAAATAGTAGAAAAAGCACTAAATTTTTTTCAATACTTCTCAACGTTGAAATAGGATAGTAACATTTTTCGATCTTCTGGATAATCGTGTTGGATATTTTTAAAATCTTCAAATGATTTCCAAGCGATTTCTTCAATAATTTCATCTGGATCATGGTATGTAATTTGGCCATCGATCACGTAACAAAGAAAATAAGATGTGGTGACATAATAATTTCCGATTAATGCTTTTTTGATGTGTAACAATTTACTTATGTCTACTCTATAACCAGTTTCTTCCCATACTTCTCTTACACATGCTTCTTCTGCAGTTTCGCCAGCTTCAATGCCTCCAGAAGGAATACTCCAGCTTGAAGTACCTTTTCCTCTAACCATCAGTAATTTGTTATCTGACATAATAATGGCAGCTGCACCGTTCCAAAATTTTTGCGCTTCATTCAATATCATCACTCCTTTGAAAATACATAACTGTTGAACTATTTTTCAATATTCATAACATCGATTTATTTTCATTATACTGTATAAAATTGTACTAAATATAATTTTATATAATAAATGGTGTAATATGTTAAAATTATATAAAATGAAATGTGTTAAAGGGGGATGGAGTTGAATTCTAAGACTAAATTGGTTGCATTGTTATTGTTATGTTTATTTGTTGTGAGCGGATGTAATTTGGCGAAGAAACAAGATGAACAAAGTACAAATAATGTGAGTTTGCCACATGATATTCCGAAATTTGTGAAGGAAAAGGATTTTGAAAAAATAAATTGGGACAAAAAAATTACCCAATTCGATACAGAATCAAGAAGTGATATGGTTGGAAACAAAGATAAAATTGGATTCATAGGAACAGAATTAAAGGCCAATCAAGTGGAAAAGTGGTTATGGCATTTTTGGGGAATTGATAAAGGGGAAATAACGGTCATTGGTTATAACAAAGATACTGCAAAAATCACTCCTGTTTTTAGCGATGCAGTTTGGACAAAGGATGGAATCGGTGGTGGCAAAATTAATGGTGCTGATGCGAGTATGCCTTCAAATGTTGTCTTACCGGAATCCGGAAAATGGGCACTGTTAGTTTATATTGATCATCATCTGTTTGATACGTTAGTAATGGATATAAATGAATAGATTTCATAATTAATTATATTAAAGAAGTGGTAAATTGATAGGATTATAATTTTTGGAATTTTTAGTTTATTCCGTTTGCTATTGACCCATTTGTATATTGTTAATTCAACATTTAAAAAGGGAGGTTTTTATGAAAAAGTTACTGGGAGCATTATTGTTATTATTAGTATTGTTAGCTGGATGTTCAGAACAAACGACTCAGGTTAAAGGGGAAGCACGTTCAACTAAATGGGAAGCGAGTCCAACTTTCGATATTCCTGTAAATTTCGGTGATGGAAAGAAAGGAAAATATGTTCTGATTGGAAAAGAAGGTAGAATGGGATTCTTAATTGGATCAGGTAGTGAGGATAATGTTGCAATTAATCCAATTATTGAAGGTAAAGGAAACAAGTATATGTGGCATTTTTGGGGAGATGAAGAAGAGTTTGATGGACCTTTAAAAGTAGTAGGCATCAATGAAAAAGGCGAGAAGCATAAGATATTAACGGATGGAGATACTAAAGTTTGGTCTTATCCAGGTGTTGGTATAAGTCCTAATAATGGTGCAACAACACACGTACCTTCTTTAATGGAGTTTCCCACTGCAGGGTTATGGAAGCTAAAGGTCTACATTGATGAACAATTAATCGGAGATATTGTTGTTAATGTTGAAGAAAGTTAATACTTATAAATGGTATCGATAAACTAAAGCAATCTTTAAACATGAGGGGAGTAATTAATAATGGATGCCGTATTTAAAACAGTACAAGGGATATTCAATTATAGGGTAGCTGGAGTTTTGGTACAAGAGGGTCATATTTTAACACATAAATCTGTCAACGATTCTTTTTGGTCGCTTCCAGGTGGTAGGGTAAAAATATTAGAACAAGCTCAGTACGGATTGCAAAGGGAATTTCAAGAAGAGCTTGGTGTTGACGTTCAAATAGAGAGATTACTATGGTCAGTTGAAAATTT
>DATMJF010000606.1:0-2807 GCA_035554455.1 Rummeliibacillus sp. | reverse complement strand
GGTTACAAACAAAGCTTCACATTCATCATCACGACTCTCTAAATATTTTTTAAAATGATACATCGCTTTAAATGATAAATATACTTCCCTTTCTTTATTTCCTTTACCAATTACCTTCGTTGACATAGATTGAATATCAATATCTGTTTTGTTTAACTGATGAACTTCTGATAAACGACAACCAGTAGCGTAAAGAATCTCAATAAAAGCTCTTTGTCGTTTGGTTTTGCATCCTTCTCGCAACATTTCTAATTCTTCTATGCTAAGTGCTTTTGGTAAACGTTTCTCCTTTTTAGGCGGTTTTATCTTTGTTGTAGGATCTCGTTGGATAAATTCTTCTGCAGCTAACCAACTGAAAAAACTTTTTATAACAGATAGTTTTCTCGAAATTGAACTGAGTTTAAGATTTTCAAATTTTCCTAGATATATTCGAATATCCGAAGTTGTAATATCTTCTACTCTCTTCTTTACATATTCAGAAAATACTCTTAATTCAATTTTATAACTGTCTAACGTAATTAAACTTAATCCTTCTAACTTCTTAGAAGCTAAAAATATCTTAGATTTTTCTGTTAAATCTGGATGTATATCATTCTGTTCGACTTTTGTTATATGGTATTTAGCAAATATGCCAGATAACTTATTTTTAGTTTGTTCAACATTGATTGGTACAAGTTCAGAAATATAACCGACAATTTCTGAAATAAGCATTTCTCCTGCTGTATTATTCATTCATTACCACTCCTTATAGTTGTACAACTTATACAACCATAATACAAACGCCAGTTCTTATTGTCAAGTACAACTTGTATAACTTATACTACCGGTAAGGAGTTGATTAAATTGGCTATAGATAAAACCAAAAATACACCTATAAATGTTAATTTTCCGAATGAATTGCTTGGAAAAGTAGAAGATTATCAATTTGAAAATCGAATTAAAAATAGAACTCAGGCAATTCTTGAACTGATAAAAAAGGGATTGGAGCATAAACATGACAACTCTTAAAGAAGTCGAAAAAGCTTTGTCTGAACTAAATGGAGAAAAATTAGCTGTAATTTGGTTGAAAAACGATATTGTTAAAATGAAATTAGCTATAGGTTATTATAGTTGGATGGACGACATTGATGATCATCATTGTCCATTGACTCTAAAAGAATATATTGAAACATGTATCGATACTCCAGGGTATATTGATTACGTTGAATAATAAGAGCTTACGGAAAAAACGTAAGCTCTATTTTTCCGCATAAAAAATACACCTCAACAGGTGTTATCGATACTGCACATCATGTTCCTGATGTCTATTAAACCTCTTTTGTATATGCGATTGTTTCGCGATATTCTTCTTCCGAGATGAAGCCTTTCACAAGCGCGTTATCGATTACCGTCAAGTTGTAGTTCTGTGCAACGTATTCCTTTACCGGTTCCACGTAGGCTTCGTTCACTGACGCCAATGTACGTGTGCCATCCTTATATACACAAACTCCATACTGTTTTACTAATACTTGTGCGATTGCCATTTTACATTCCTCATTTCGAATTTTTATTAAGATAACAATGATGATTCCATAAACGCTAACAACGTTTCATTTGTCTCTTGTTGAGCTAAACGTAATTCTTCAACTTGCTCGCTCAACGGAGCTTGATACGGTTGCTCAACGTTAGGTTCATTCGGATCAGGATACGAAAATTCTAGTGTTTTTGTTTCTAAGTTGACATGATAACCATTACACTCTGCGAAATCTTGTGCAAATTGACCAAAAGCTAGCTCAATTACATCGAAAGTGTCACGGTTACGTTCCGACAGATCGGTATAGGCTGCAATATCTTGTTCAATAGTTGTAGCGATAACTGGACCTTGTCTTTCTCCTGTATCAACAATTATATTTCCTGTTGCTTTATCATGATAAATTTTTCTTCCTAATTGCATATTAATACCCCCCATTTTTTACTCGTATGCCACCCAACCAAATAGAGTATTTGTAGTTCTTACAGGTAATGTAAATCCTGAAGAATTAATAACAGCTGCATTAGAATCATAATAAGCATCATATGCGTTGAGTAAATTATTACTACTTAAATAATACACGGCTATACGACACTTATTAGCTAAACGGTCGTTGTAAGTTGCGAAGCTTGGCGTTGATGAAACACTTAAATCATATACTAATATTACTGATGGTTTAAAAGTTAATCCGGTTACAGTGACAAAGTTTACCCCTACAATAATTCCATTAGATGCCTGGAAATTTACCGCACCATTTCCATTAGTTATACTACCGGATGCCACGTTTCTTCCACCTAAACTAGCAACATCCAATGTTCCTAATATACCAAATATATCTATGCCTTTTTTAATGTTACTAGCAATTAAGTCTGAATCACCTAGAATAGTTTGTACACCATTTAAAAACTGACCGGATGCTATTGTTTGATTGGTAGTTTTCGGTGTATATGTTTGAGCATCTTTACTTGGTATTGTTCCTGTTAATCCAGTGTCATTATCATTACTGAATGTAAATCCTGCTAGTACCTTATCAGTAGTTGATGAACCTTCGGCACTAGCTTTGATAAAAAAACAGTCACTAGATTGGCTGTACCAAATTGAATATGCTTTGCCTAAAATCAAAGTTGGTGCAGTGGTAGTATTTGGTTTGTACAATGCCTTACCGTTGATTTTGGTTGCTGCACCGTTGTTATTTGCAGAAGCAATAAAAGTCATTGGATAACCATTAACAAGAGGACCGTTAATATTTAATGTAATAGCTGTCGCTGTTCCTCCTGCTGCTTGGTACAGTTCATCT
>DATMJF010000605.1:0-3283 GCA_035554455.1 Rummeliibacillus sp. | reverse complement strand
GAATATAAGGTTGTTAAAAAATCACAATAGTGTTCAGGTAATAGCTTGTTATTCTTCCAGAATAAGATCTCATTTAGGATAACTTCTTTCTTTTGACTGTTCACTTAAACGCCCCCAGCTTTAGAAACCATTTTCACCCATAATTTTACCTTATTCGACGAAAAAAGGCACCCCTTTTTGGGGTGCCCTTTATCCTATTCTAGAAAGTCTTTTAAACGTTTACTACGTGATGGGTGGCGCAATTTTCTTAGAGCCTTCGCTTCAATTTGACGAATACGTTCTCTTGTGACACCAAATACTTTCCCTACTTCTTCAAGTGTACGCGTACGGCCATCATCTAAACCGAAACGTAAACGTAGAACATTTTCTTCACGATCAGTAAGTGTATCTAAGACATCTTCTAATTGTTCTTTTAAAAGTTCATAAGCTGCATGATCTGATGGTGATTGTGCTTCTGAGTCTTCGATGAAATCTCCCAAATGTGAATCATCTTCTTCACCAATTGGTGTTTCCAATGATACTGGTTCTTGAGCGATTTTTAGGATTTCACGAACTTTTTCTGGTGTTAAATCCATTTCTTCACCGATTTCTTCAGGTGTTGGTTCGCGTCCTAAATCTTGAAGTAATTGACGTTGAACACGAATTAATTTATTTATGGTTTCGACCATATGCACTGGAATACGAATCGTACGTGCTTGGTCAGCAATTGCACGAGTGATTGCTTGGCGAATCCACCAAGTTGCATAAGTTGAGAATTTGAAACCTTTACGGTAGTCAAATTTTTCTACAGCTTTGATTAGCCCCATGTTACCTTCTTGAATTAAATCAAGGAATAACATACCTCGGCCAACGTAACGTTTTGCGATACTAACTACAAGACGTAAGTTTGCTTCTGCTAATCGTTTACGTGCTTCATCGTCACCTTGTTCGATACGTTCAGCAAGTGCGATCTCTTCTTTTGCACTTAATAAGTCAACTCGACCAATTTCTTTTAGATACATACGAACGGGGTCATTTATTTTGACGCCTGGTGGAACACTTAAATCATTCAAGTCAAACGTTTCTTCATGGTCTTTGCCTTTAAGTAGACGATCTAAATTTTCTTCATCACCGTCTTTGCCACCTAATTCGATACCATTAGTTTCAAGTTTTTCGATGAATTCTTCTACTGCATCAGCTTCCATTTCATAGGTTTGCAGTTTATCTGCAATTTCTGCATAAGATAATTCACCATTTTTCTTACCTGTTTCTAGTAAGAATTTTTTTGTTTCTTCTAAAGTATGTTCCAGATCTATTTCTTTTACTTCTGTTTCATCGTTTGAACGTTTAGACTTGTCCGCCACAGGTGTTTCCTCCTTCTAACAATCACTATCCAATTACACTCTTGATAGTGATTTCCTTAAATCAATAACTTCTTGTGAAAGCTGCAATGCACTTCTCATGTCATGCATCTTTTCTGCTTCTTTTATAGCATGGTTTTTATCTTGTATTTGTTGTTTGATTCTAAATTTCTTCACCTGTTTCAAGCAGTCAGAAATTTCCTCATCAGCATGATTCGGATCACGCTCTACGAGAGCAGCTTCCATAATGATTTTCCGTAGCTCTCTATCACCAATAACTTCTGCAAAGCGTTGATAATCCGCTTTTTGATGTTCTTCATAAAATCCAATAAGGTGAATATAGATAGCCATATAATCATCCCGTACAAAGGGATTTGCATTCTCTTCTTGGCGAATTCTATCTACAACGTCAATGTTGTGTAACATATGTGCTAAGAGTGATCTTTCCGCACGATCAGTCGCTGTGATTTTTTTCTTTTGAAGAGTAAGCTGTTCAGTTTTGGGTAGCACTTGTTGCTCAATTCTTTTAGAGCCTTTTGCAATCTGTGCTTCCTTTTGACGTAATTGTAGTTGTAAAGTTTCTTCAGAAATATTCGTGTCCATTGAAATCTGTTTGATATATAATTCTTTTTCAATGAGTGAAATTCCTTCAACTAAATAATTCAAAGCTTCATCTACATATTGCAATACATCATTTTGGTATTGAAAATTCTTGTTACGTCTTACATACATCAGCATAAATGCGACATATGCTTGCGGTTCACTTATTACTTTTTCTTTAAAAGCTTCTGGACCAAATTGCTGTATATATTCATCTGGGTCTAAACCTGTTGGAAGAACTGCAACTTCAACGTTTATTCTTTCTGCGTGTAACATTTCAGCAGCTTTTCTTGCAGCTTCCCATCCAGCTTTATCGCCATCATAGCAAACAATTATATGATCAGTAAGACGCTTTAACTTTGTCATATGTTGCATCGTAAGGGCAGTTCCCATCGTTGCGACGCCGTTAAAGACACTTGCTCTTTTTGCAGAGAGCACATCCATAAAACCTTCAAATAACACAACATTACGTTCTTTTCGTATAATAGGTCTAGCTTGGTCCAAGTTATATAATACTTGTCCTTTATGAAAAATTGGAGATTCTGGGCTATTTAAATACTTAGCATCTTCTCCCCCACTATCCAGAATACGACCTGAGAACGCAATAATCTTGCCTTGTTCATCCCGAATTGGAAACATTACGCGGCTTCTGAAACGGTCAAAATAGCCTGATCCGTCCTCTCGTTTAATAATTAATCCGCATTGTTCCATTTCTTCTAAACTAAAGCCTTTTCGTGTTAAAAGTTGAGTTAACGAATCCCAATGGGGCAGAGAATAACCAATTCCATTTGTTTCGATTTCCTCTTTTGTAAACCCTCTTTGTTGCAAATAGTTAAGCCCTTGCTCGCCTTCTTCAGTATTTAAAAGCAAGTGCTGATAATATTCAGCAGCAAATACATGGGCATCCTTCATACGTCCTTCTTCTGGAGAAATTGGTTGCGTATGATGTTCCGGTGTTGATGAAATTTCGACATGGATGCCGACACGTTCACCAAGTTTAGCTGTAGCCTCTTGGAAAGAAATATTCTCAATGTCCATTAAAAATGTAATGGCACTTCCCCCAGCGCCACAGCCAAAGCAATGGAATATTTGTTTATCTGTAGATACAGAAAAAGAAGGCGTTTGCTCCCCGTGGAACGGACATAATCCAAAATAGTTTCTTCCACGTTTTGTCAACTGTACAAAGTCGCCAACAACGTCTACAATATCCGCTTTTGAACGTATTTGTTCAATAATCTCTTCAGGTATTTTTTGCGCCATTCCATCACCATCTCTTTTTGCTAATAACTGAATTCGAGATAATTACTATAAAGTCCTTCATTTTTCGACAAAAAATTTTTTAT
>DATMJF010000604.1:0-4618 GCA_035554455.1 Rummeliibacillus sp. | reverse complement strand
AAATACTTGACTGAATAACGAAAACGGATAATCAATAATTTTAAATAATAAATTAACATTATTAATTTTTTGAATTAAAAAAATTGAATTTTATTATTTGTATTTCCAATTCCTTGTTGTATAATCGAATTAACTAATAGGAAGGAACTTCATTATGGCTTATAAAGTAATCACAAATTGTCCTGTCTGCAGTAAAACATTGAAAATTACAAAGTTGCAGTGCTCTCATTGTCACACTACGATTGAAAATGAGTTTGAATTATCTAAGCTGGCATCCTTATCAAAGGATCAGCTTCATTTTGTGGAAGTATTTTTAACATGTAGAGGGAATATCAAAGAAGTTGAAAAGGAACTGGGGATTTCGTATCCAACGGTTCGAGGCAAGCTAACAGACATCATTTCATCCCTTGGATATGTGCAGAAGAAGAAAAATGAAGTAGACGAGAAAAAAGTTGTCACAATGTTGGAAAATGGCGAAATCACACCAGAAGAAGCCATTAAGCTTTTAAAAGAGGAATAGGGAGGAATTTATCATGAAAGAGGAAATTACAAGAGTGTTAACAATGGTTCAAGAAGGGAAAATTGATGCAGATAAGGGATCAGAACTGATTCAAGTATTACAAGAGAAAGAAGAAACAGGTAATAAGCTTTCTGAAAAACCGACTAAATATTTAGATAAAACATTAAAAATTCGTGTTGTATCAGCCGAAAATGATAACGTCATGGTCAATTTGCCTATAAAACTTGTCAAGGTAGTGTTAATGGCTGGACACAGCATCGCAGCTAGTATACCTCAATCGGAAAAATACGTTAAAGATATAGACATTAACCTTCTTACTGAAGCAATCGAAAACGAGTTAGATGGCCAAATTGTTGATATTAAATCGGCAAACGGGGATACCGTTTCGGTCATCATTGATTAGTGATTTGCTTATGATGCATGTAAAAGTGAAAGCAAAAGACGTTCGGTTTAGCATCCCAATTCCATATGCTATTTTAAACATTGTTATTTCAATTTTGTCTTCAAAATTTTTTCAGCAAAATGCAAACAAATGGACAAAAAAGCACTTCGAAAGAAAAAAACTGGACTTTACCTTTCCACTAATAGACAAAAAAACGCTAAAGCCTATCGTCAAGGAACTGAAAAATTATAAGGGGATAGTGCTAGTAGATGTTAAAGCTAAGGACGGTACTGAGGTTAAGGTTAGACTATAATTTATTATAGAATACACCGACCACTGACTGGCATTTTGAAGAAAAATCCTAATGTTGGTTTGGAATAAAGTTTGATCAAAAGTTCCTCACGCCCCCTATTTCAGTGTTAATAAAAAGAATTCATTTTGAATAAAGATTAATCAAAATGAATTCTTTGTTTGTGATTAGATATCTAGTTTTTATAAAAAGTTTGATTAAAAGTGGACTTTATTAATCAATCAAAAAATTATCAGAGTTAAAACCCCTATAAGACAGCTTCTGTTAGAATAATATAATAAATGAGAGGAGTTAATTATGTTAAGACATGAACTTATTTCAACATTAGCAATCAAAATATCACAAATAAAAATAAATCACCCTATTAGAGTAGGTATAAGTGGAATTACAGCTTCCGGAAAAACTACGCTGGCCAATGAGCTAGCAAAGGAACTTCAACATAAGAATAAAAGTGTAATTAGAACTAGTATTGATAATTTCCATCATCCCAAGATTATTCGATATCGCCAGGGTAAAGAATCAGCTATTGGTTATTATGAGGATGCGCACGATTATGATTCATTCAAAGAAAAGCTCTTAATTCCCTTAGGACCCGAGGGAGACCTACAATATCAAACAGTTTCTCTAGACTTAGAAAAAGATGAATCCGTTCACCCAGAGTTGCAAATAGCATCGAAGGATATGATTTTAATTGTGGATGGAACTTTTTTATTTAAAAAGAATTTAATAGACTTATATGATTTTAAAATATTTGTTAAAACTGATTTTGAGATAGCTAAAAAAAGAGGAGCGAAAAGAGAAGAACGAGCTTTCGGTAGTTATGAAAAAGCCGAAGACATGTTCACCTATAGGTATCATGCTGCTTCCAAACTCTATTTGGAACAAGATGCACCTGAGCTTCATGCGGATGTTGTAGTTCTTAACAATAATTTGAAGAATCCTGAGTTTGGCTAATCTATTACACAAAATATTTGCATCAAAAGTTTCTGTTTTCAGAAAAGAAAACAGAAACACTTCCCTAGCTAGTACTCCTTTTGATACCAAGCAATTGCTTTTCGTTCAATCTCCAAGACCAGCTGTTCTTTGCCTTTAATATATGATTCAATGTCGTAGGGAAAACGTTTGGAAAGATTCTCTTTTAAATCTCCATACTTTTTTGCGACATCTGGATGTGACATCAAGTAATCACGAAATGCAAGATGACGATCAATATTGAAATTACCAAATTGATAAAAGTGGACATGGTGGGTTCGATTATCTCCACCTTTTTGGAAGTATCGTCTTTGAGAAATCCCGTTTTCTCCTTTTGGAACATAACCAATTGCGATCAATGAAGTATTAAACTCGTCGATTCTATTTATATCGTTAACCACAGGCATTATATCAATGATAGGCTTTGCTTTTAGTCCGTTCACGGATGTACTGCCAATGTGGTAAATATCAATGATTTCGGGACCGAATATCTTATACAATATATTTGCTTCTTCTTCAAACATTGAATGCCATTGCTCGTTATATGGCTTCACTTCAACTTTTCTCATATAGAGCCTCCCCTTTTGTTTATTTTAGATTCGGTAACAATTCCAAAAGTTCCTGCAAACCTTAGAAATAATGACAAAAAGGTAAATACGGCCCAATCTTCAAGGAATGCGCCCAATTCTTGAAGATCGTTATCAGAAAATGGTAATCTAACATTTAAAAGGGAACTTTATAAATTCTCCTGTTCCAAGTAATCTTTTATCAATTTACTAATTTCCCTGTCGTCTTCCACAAGCAGAATACGCTTTTGCATACTTTCACATCCATTCATTTGTGTTAACAATGTAAATTAATCTTATATCTTTTTTATCTAACAGGTGTGTTGATTATCTAATTTACTCATAAAATATAGATAATCAACTGATTTCCGCTACGGATTGCTCGCTTTCCTGCGGGCGAGTGCTGAGCCGCTTCCGCAGCACACGCTCCGTGCAGGGTCTCAGCTTCTCGCTTTTCCCGCGGGAGTCGAGCAATCCTCCGCTCCAATCCATAAAATGGAGTAAAAAATATGGAGCATGATTACGCTCAATATTCGCCCTAATTTTTTCCATCAACACACCTGTTTATCTAATACTTTATTTCAATACTATGTACATAATCTCAAGTTGTTGAAGCTGCACGAGATAGTTTTTTTATATTTACTTATAGTGCAAAATATCGCCAAAGATAAGTGCAAAATAACTCCTAAAGTGACAAAATGTAATTCAAGTAAAAAGTTCATAATACTTAGCGATAATTACAAATTAGCAAAATTGCCAAATTAAAAATACGACTTAACTAGAATTATGTGAAAATGGCACATAATTTCGATTAAGTCGTATCCCTGTTTTCTATTTTATTGGAATCAAGGTTAAAAATTTACGTTACCTGTCCCGTCCCTAATACAAATGAAATTAATTTCATATATAATTCTTATACATCAACAAGGTAAGTTGCACATAAATGTAAATTTGGCTTGTTGATGTATAAGAAAGTTTGTAAGAATATTTAACCATAATCAGTTCATATAATTATTGAGCTTGAGGTAATGATCGATCGGTTTCTATATGTTCCTCTTCTTTTATTTTTTCGACATGTGTGACATACACTGCACAAACTGCATCTCCTGAGACATTCACTGCTGTTCGTGCCATATCTAAGATTCGATCAATCCCAATAATTAAAGCAATCCCTTCAACTGGTAATGAGACAGCATTTAATACCATCGCTAACATAATTAAACCTGCTCCAGGCACAGCTGCTGTACCAATACTAGCTAAAACTGCTATGATAACAACGATTGCAAGTTGAGTTAATGTAAGATTGACATCGTAAACTTGTGCGATGAATACAGTCGCAACACCTTGCATAATAGCTGTACCGTCCATATTCACCGTCGCTCCGAGTGGCTGTACGAAACTACTGATGGATTTAGGAACACCCATTTTTTTCTGTGCAATATCCATTGATACGGGTAATGTAGCACTACTACTTGAAGTACTGAACGCAATTGTCATAGCAGGGAAGAAATCTTTGACAAATTGAATAGGATCTTTTTTTGCCATAAATTTAAGTGCTCCACCATAAACCAAGATAAAATGAACGATTAATGCTAATACCACAACAATCATATAAAGTCCCATTGCTTTAATCGCATCGAATCCTTGTTTACCAATTGCTGAAGCGATCAAACCAAACGTACCGTATGGCGCAAACTTCATAACTAAAGTAACTAAATACATCATGATTTCGTTACCCTCATCAATTACCTTTAAGACCGTCTTCACTCTATCTCCTAAAAATGCCAAGGCGATACCGATAAATACGGAGAAGAAAATAATTTGCAGCATATTTGCCTCAACAAATGCTGCAACAGGATTTGTCGGAA
>DATMJF010000603.1:0-4316 GCA_035554455.1 Rummeliibacillus sp. | reverse complement strand
TTTTTCAACAAGTGCATTTTGTACAATCCCAACCGCTACTTTTGAAGTATAGCGAATACCATTAACCGTTTTATAGGCAATGTTATGCTTCTCCAACTCTGCATTGATTACAGGTCCTCCTCCATGCACAATTACTATTTGAAAGCCATCTGCCTGATACTTTTTTAGAGCCTCAAAAAAAGATGTTTCAAGACCCGCTAACATGCTTCCGCCAAGTTTAATGACAAATTTCTTAGGATCTGTATGTGGCATTGATTTGGACATAGTCATATGTTAAATCGCACCCCCATGCAGTTCCTATTCCTTCACCGATTCCCATATCTACAGCAATTTTCACTTCATTTTGTTTCAAATATTCCGTTAACTCTTCTTCTGAGAACGGAATTGGTTCACCGAATTCTACAACAGTTGTTAAACCGATTTGGATGGTGATTGTTTCAGGATTAACTGTCATATCGCTGTATCCTACAGCACAAATGACTCTTCCCCAGTTCGCATCACAGCCGAACACTGCAGTTTTTACTAAAGATGACCCTACCACTGTTTTTGCAATTTGCAATGCTTCTAAATCAGTTTTTCCGCCTGTAACGTTGACTTCGATTAGTTTTGTAGCACCTTCTCCATCTTTTGCAATCATTTTAGACAAATCTTCACATGCTGCATTAAATGCTTCAGTAAAAACATTCCAATCAGGGTGAGCAGGTGTTAGCTCATTGTTTCCAGCCAAACCGTTTGCGAGAACAAGTACAGTATCATTAGTAGATGTATCACCATCAACTGTAATCGCATTAAATGTTTTTTCTGTTGTGTCTGCAAGTAGTCCTTGTAATGTTCCATGACTGATATTCGCATCTGTTGTAACGTATGCTAGCATTGTTGCCATATTCGGTTTAATCATGCCAGACCCTTTTGCAACCCCTGCTATAATCACTTCTTTGCCATCAATTTTTATGGTATAAGCTGTATGCTTTGTTGCTGTATCTGTAGTAAGGATGGCCTGTGAAAAATCTAGAGCATCTTCTAAATGAGAGCCTGCTTCAATATTTGCTATTCCTGCTTTAATTGTATCCATTGGCATTAATTCACCAATAACACCAGTTGAGCATACACCTACCAAGTTTGGAGAAATCCCTAATTTTTCAGCAGTTAATTTTTGCATTGTATAGGCATCTTCTAAACCTTGTTTCCCTGTGCATGCATTGGCATTTCCTGAGTTGACTACGATCGCTTGCATTTTACCAGTATTGTACACCACATCTTTGGATAATAATAACGGCGCTGCTTTGATCACGTTTGTAGTGAACACACCTGCTACATTTGCAGGCACTTCGCTCACTAGAATCGCTAAGTCTTTCTTTTTATGTTTTACACCACAATGGATTCCTGCTGCTTTAAAACCTTTTGGTGAAATGATATTATGGCTTGCACTTCTCTTTAAGTTTTCTGTCATTAAAGTCATATTCTTCTCTCCTTAAATCCAAATTGGAATTTGTGTTAATCCTTGTGTTTCTTCTAGTCCAAACATTAAATTCATATTTTGAATTGCTTGGCCAGCTGCACCTTTAACTAAATTATCAATCACCGAAATAATTGTTGCACGACCTGTTCGTTCGTCTACATTAATATGAATATCGCAATAATTTGTTCCTCGCACTTGGGCTGTACTAACTTTTGATGAATCTTCTAGAATTCGGACAAATGGATGTTGTTCGTACTTGTCATGAAGACTATTTAGAAGATCGTTTTTTGTAATACCTTTTTGTAATTTTGCGTAGCTAGTAGCCATTATTCCTCGATTCATTGGAACTAGATGCGTTGAAAAGGTTATTGGATGATCTGTATGTGCAAACATTGACATTGCCTGCTCAATTTCAGGTATGTGTTGATGTTTATTAATCTTATAAATCGATGTATTATCATTTGTCTCGCAAAAATGATTATTTGCATTTGGTTTATTACCAGCACCGCTTATTCCACTTTTCGCATCGATGATTAAATTCTCTGAATCTATTAGTTGATCACGTAAAAGCGGAAGCAATGATAACAAAACTGCAGTTGGATAACAACCAGGATTCGCAATCAAATTTGCTTTATGAATTTCTTTTTCATTCCATTCTGTTAATCCGTATACACTTTGCTCAATGAATTGTTGCGGTGCTGGGGACAATTTATACCATTTTTCATAATCTTCTGTGTTTTTTATTCGGAAGTCACCTGAAAGATCAATTACTTTTACATTCTCAGTTAAAATCTTTGGAATTAGTTTGCTCGATACCCCAGATGGTGTACTTGTAAAGATAACATCTAATTTTTGCAATGCTTTAGGTTCAATTTTTTGTAATGGTTGGTCTATAATTTTTCGGAGATGTGTATATTTATTCGAAAATGCAACTCCTTCTTCAGAAGATGAAAAAAGATGAATGTTATCAATTTCTGAATGATTATACAATAACCTTAATAATTCTAGACCTCCATACCCTGTTGCTCCAATTATTCCGACCTGCATTGCTCTCACCTCTTATTTATGATGTAACTATTATATTTCTGAATATTTATAAAGTCAATTGTATTTTTATTATTTATTGAATTTTTTATCAAAATAGCTACATTCATTATTTGGCATAAAAAAAGACATCCTGCAGACGATTGAACGTGAACAGAATGTCTTCTTTTTAGTCGTGGTTTGTATTTTTCCAATCTTTTATTTCATATTCTAATGCTGGATGATCGGTGTATTTGTTGTAACGTTTTTTAAATAAATAAAACAGATGTGTAACAAATACTTTAAACACTGCATAACCTGGGATTCCAAGAACAACACCAGGTACACCAAAGAGAGAGCCTGCAGTTAATAATACAAAAATAATCGTGATTGGATGTACATGAAGTGATTTCCCCATGATTTGTGGTGAGATAAATTTACCTTCTACTAATTGTACAACTGTCCAAACGACAGCTAATTTTAGCAACATAATTGGTGCATTTACAACTGCAATAATAGCTGCTGGTGTAATCGCAATAATCGGACCCAAATATGGCACTACACTTGTTAACATCGCTAAGACCCCTAAAACAACTGCATAATCTAAACCGATGATTAAAAAACCAATTGTCACCATGACTCCAATACAAAATGCAACTAAAATTTGACCTTGAATATAACTACTAATTTGGTGATCTGCTTCATGAAATACATGTGCAGTATCTTCTCGCATACGTGGCGGAAGAAGTTTCAATATATATTTTGGTAGCTTTTCTCCATCTTTTAGTAAATAAAACAAGATAAATGGAACTGTAACGATTGCCAAAACAATCCCTGTCAAAGTAGAGATAAAGCCCGTAATACCGGTTGCTAAACCTGTTCCTAATTCTTTAGCAGCATCTTTTACAGCGGAATTTAATTGATTTGAAATATTATTTAATGCTTCATTCAAATCAAAATTATATTTTGCTAATGTTTCACTAAAACTTGAATTCTCAATTATGTCTTGAACTGAATGAACAACTTGCATAAAGTAAATCGGAAACTCTTGTATCAAATTCATAAATTGACCTTTTAAAAACGGAAATACGAGTGTAACAAACAAAGAGATGAGACCGATACCTACGACATAAATAATGAGGATCGCCCAGATTTTCGGGATTTTCAATTTCATCAATAAATGTAAAACCGGTCTTAGTAAATAATACAAGATCATCGCTAATATTACTGGTAAAACAACAGTTCTTAAAAAAACGACAATTGGATAAAAGATGAAGGAAATTTTATCATATATTAAAATGATGCATCCTAATAATAATAATGTAATTAACCCATACAACAGATTTTTGCCACCAAGGAACTGGATAAACCTCGTTGCAAAAAATGATCGTTTTTCTGGTTGCAATGAATTTCCCCCTCTTTTATTACACTTTCAAAAAAATTATTTCTCTCTATCTTCTTTTTACCATTATACTCTTATATTACTTACTGGAACCAAGAAATTTATCTAAAGCTTGTTGATTTTGTTTAACATTAATTTCGAGTACTGAACCAGCTTGTGGGTAATAGCCATAGCTATAACTATGTTCCACAGGTATCGTTAAACGTTCCATTTTAATATTACCTTTAATCATAGGGAGTATAAAAGATAATTCTTGTTGGTTTGTAATATCTGTTTCTACATAACCTTTAACAGCACCTAATAATTTAGGGTAGTTTTTAAAATTCATTGGTGAAATAGCTTCTTTTTTTAGTGCTTCTAATGCTTTTTGTTGTCAATCAACACGACCAAAGTCGCCTAGGTTATCGTGACGGAAACGTGAAAATCCTAAAA
>DATMJF010000602.1:0-5563 GCA_035554455.1 Rummeliibacillus sp. | reverse complement strand
TTCTCTTCTAAAACTTGTATGAGATCAGCAATGCATTCAATGGAATTCCAGCTCAAATGATGCTCGATTCCTTCTACATCATTGTATATTCGTTCTTCATCCACACCAATAAGTCTTAAAAACTGCTCCAATAAGCTATGTCTCTCTACTAATCGTTTTCCTAACTTTAAGCCTTTTGCTGTTAAAGTTAAGCCTCTATAGCGTTCGTATATTAAATAACCATCTTTATCAAGTTTCTGAACCATTTTGGTAACAGAGGAAGGAAGAACTGACAATGCTTCTGCGATGTCCGATACACGTGCATAACCTTTCTGGTCAATTAGTAAATAGATTTGTTCGATGTGATCTTCCATACTCGGTGTCGGCATCTCAATTCCCTCTCTTTCGATATCCTATCTCTCTAGTTTACTACATGAAACTACAAAACGTAACAATAAGCACAAAACAGTTGTATTTTATTCATAATTTAACGCGAGGGCCTCTTATCGACAACAAAGATTACATCATCAATAATTTTTCATTTGATTGAAGATTAATGAATTTTAGCATAAATACAAGTATCTCGAAGTGTTTTGCCATCAGCCGATCTACTGTCTTGTTTTAATATACCTTCTAATTCAAATTGTGCACGACTTGCTACAGCCCGACTTCTAATATTATCACTATCACAGCGAATTTCCAGACGATTAGCTCTTAATTCTTCAAAGGCAAATTGAGAAATCCTTTGAACAGCTTCCGTCATATAGCCTTTTCCTTCAAATCGTGCGTCTAACCAATAACCAATTTCAAACTTTGGAATTGTCCAATCGATATTATGTAATCCTGTAGAACCGACAAATTCTCCACTATCCTTCAGAAATACATGTAATCTTAAATCTTTTCTTGTGACAAAATCACCAATGGCCTGACGAATATTTTCTCTCGTTTCTTCTTTTTCAGGCAATGTCTGTGCCCATTTCATAAATGGCTTTAATGTTTTGGCAGAATGTACGATTGCTTCCCAAACAGTATCTACATCTTCCATAAAAGGCATTCTAATGATTAATCTTTCTGACTCAAAGTTACTTGGAAAATCCCAATTTTCTTTATAATTGATTGTATCAATTTTGACCTCGTCATCCCAGCTAACAGGTGTTGTTTTTCCTTCTAAATAATCTTGGCGTGTAATACCATACGTAACGGCATCGTAATATGCATTTTCCTTAGGAACGTACCAAGCTTGTCGTAAATGCGCTTCTTTTACAAAACCAGCATTTTCAAATGTCTTACGCATGGCAATATTATCTTGTCTAGTATGACCTTCTAAGCGTATTTTATTGTTCGGTAATGAAAAAACATATTCACTTACTAATTTTAAAGCCTTGGAACCATAACCTACTCCTCGCCATTTTCCGGCTATACGTAAATCAAATAGCGGAATGTCGTCTTGCAGATCATATATTTTCACCATTCCCACTTGTAGGTCGTCATCGTTAACAAGCCAAAATGTTTTAGATTCATCTGATTCATAGCCACCTTCATCAATTGCTTTTTCAACAATATCTCGAGCAGGATGTGAATTTTCATGGTATGGCCATACGTTTGTTGTCATAAACTCAATAAGTTGCTCTTGTTCTTCCATTGTCCATTCGATTAATTTCACAATTGTTGACCCCCGATTGCATTGGTATTATTTTTGAATGCGAATTAAGCGTAGTGAATTTAGCACGACTAACAATGTTGCACCCATATCTGCAAAAATCGCAATCCATAGTGTTAACCACCCTGGAATGATTAGTAGTAATGCTAAAATTTTCAACCCTAATGCAAACATAATATTTTCTTTAATAATTCGCAACGTTTTTCGACTAAGTCTTATTGTATAAGGCAACTTTCCAAGGTCATCAGCCATTAAAGCGACATCTGCTGTTTCAAGTGCTGTATCTGTCCCAGCTCCTCCCATAGCAATACCTACAGACGCTGCCGCCAATGCTGGAGCATCATTCACTCCATCTCCAACCATCGCTACAAAACCATATTGCTGTTGCAATTCTTTCATTGCCTCTAATTTATCTTCAGGTAATAAGTCTGCTTTAATATCTGTTAAATGCAATTGTTTTGCAATGGTTTCTGCTGTTGCTTTTGCGTCACCTGTTAACATAACTGTATTCTTAATGCCAATTGATTGTAAATCCTGCAATACAGATCTACTGTTTAAGCGAACCTGATCAGCAATTGCAATGATTCCGAATAAAGTGGTTTTAGAAGCTGCTGCAACAACTGATTTCCCTTCATATTGTAAAGATTCAACCTCTTTTAGCATGGCTTTTGGTATTTCAGTTAATTCTTGAATCCATTGCACACTTCCAACAAAAATTTGTTGATGATTTACTGTTGCGTACGCACCTTTACCAGTTACAGATTGAAAATCTATGCCTTTTTCTATGATAATCGAAGCATCTTCTGCATAATTTAAAATGGCTTTTGCTAAAGGGTGCTGCGAGCTATGTTCAACACCAGCCACTAATCGAATCAAAAGCTCTTCTGAAGTGCCTTGAAGGGCTAATATGTTTGTCACTTCTGGTACACCTTTTGTTAGAGTGCCTGTTTTATCAAATGCGATGGCTTCAATATGTCCAAGCTGTTCAAGATGTATGCCACCTTTAATCAGCACCCCTTGTCTTGCTGCATTGCCAATCGCCGTAACAATAGCTACTGGTGTAGAAATGACTAAAGCACACGGACAGCCAACAACTAGTACTGCTAGCCCTTGATAAATCCAGTGATGCCAATCACCGACAATCAGTGGAGGTACAATTGCTACAATTATTGCAATAAGAATAATTACAGGAGTGTAATATTTCGCAAATTTATCTACAAATTTTTGAGAAGGTGCTTTTTCTGCTTGGGCTTCTTCAACTAAAGTGATGATTTTCGCAATTGTTGTATCTTTTACGTGTTTTGTGACGTTAACTTCAAGAACGCCTTCTTCATTTAATGTACCTGCGAAAACTTCATCTCCAACCGCTTTTTTGACTGGAATAGATTCGCCCGTAATAGGTGCTTGGTTCACTGTCGACATTCCACCAACGATTTCGCCATCCATAGCAATTTTTTGTCCTGGCTTCACGATAAGGACATCTCCAATTTGTACATCTTCTGTAGCTAATTCGACCAGTTCACCATTGCGACGAACAAGCGCTGTAGCTGGTGCAATATTTATTAACTGCCGAATGGACTGTCTTGCCTTATTCATGGAATAGCCCTCAAGTGCCTCACTAACTGCAAAGAGAAAAACGACAACGGCTCCCTCTTTCCATTCACCAATAACGACCGCACCGATGACCGCAATAGTCATTAATGTTTTCATATCAAATTCAAAATGGAATAAGTTTTTAAATCCATCTTTGAAAATAGTAAAGCCACCTATCACAATGGCGATAAAGAATAAACCAATCGTTGCTATGTGATCCTCACCTTGCAATACACTCATCAAGTAACCTGCAATTACAAATAATAACGAAATACCAGCTAGGATATTTTCTTTTTTCATATAAAACGGAATATGCACTTCTTCTCTGGATGATGCGGGCACTACTTTTATGCCATCAAATGCTCCCGCTTCACATAGTTGTTCAATTGAAGCATCACCTTTCACCGTCAGCTTAGCTGCTCCAAAATTTAATTGTACCTCTTCTACTGTAGGAATACTTTGTACATTTTTTTCGAATTTCATTGCACAATTAGCACAGGACAAATTTTGTAATCGATATTCTTGAGTGTTAGTTTTTTTCATTGCATGCGCCTTCTTTCGAATGTTCATAAGCAATTTCAACTAGCTGTTTAACATGGGAATCCGCTAATGCGTAATATACCATCTTACCTTTTCGATGTGAATTTGCTAAACCATGGTCCTTTAAGTACCTTAAATGATGTGATGCTGTAGCATTTGATGATCCAATAACGGTTGCTACATCACAGACACAAAGTGAGTCCTCAATAGTTAGAGCATAAGTTATTTTGAGTCGTGTTTCATCTGCTAATGCTTTAAAAAATTGAGCTAAATCTGTTAACTCAGGTATTTGATTTTGAACTCTTTCAACTGCTTCTTCATTTACTTTTGTGATTTCACACATTTCTTTATCCATATTTCTTCACTTCCTTCATTCAAATGTATGTTTGAGTGTTTTTGATAGTCTTAGTATAATTGTTTTCCATACGTTATTCAAATATCCGTTTGATTGTTAAAAAGAATTGAGAAAGAGTAACTAATTAGGTATATTGGTAAAAATAGCAAAAGGGGTGGTTCTATGATAAAAGGGCACTGGAATATGATTACAGATGTTCCGAATGTTCATGTTGGACATGTTACGTTATACGAAAAATTAAACGAAGAGGATACGATTTGCACAGGGGTAACGGCTATTTTGCCACATGAAGGCAATCTATTTGAACAAAAGGTTCCTGCAGCAAGCTTTGTGCTAAATGGTTTTGGCAAAACTGTTGGACTTGTTCAAGTGGAAGAATTGGGTGTTGTGGAGTCTCCTATTATGCTTACCAATACATTTAGTGTGGCAGCTGTTTTAGAGGGCACCTTAGATTATATGCTCGAGCAAAATCCGAGCATTGGTGATTCAACTAGTTCTCTTAATATTATTATTGGTGAATGTAATGATAGTCATTTAAATAGCATGAGACTTCGTGCAGTGAAGCCTGAACACGCTATATCTGCTATACATAATGCGAAACAGGCACCATTCAAACAAGGGGCTGTTGGGGCTGGAAAAGGGATGATTTGTTACGAACAAAAAGGTGGGATCGGGTCATCTTCAAGAATTGCCGAGCGAGATGGTGAACGTTTTACAGTAGGAGTGTTGTCACTCACGAATTTTGGCAATGCTGGTGAATGTCGCTTTGCAAACTGGCAGCAAGATTCTCCTATCGAAAAACCTGATGGCTCAGTTATCATTGTCGTTGCAACTGATGCACTAGTTAGCGATCGCCAGTTAAAACGTCTTGCAAAAAGAGCTGCTATTGGACTTGGACGAACAGGCACACACATTCATAATGGCAGTGGCGATATTATTATCGCTTTTTCAACGGCTTATACAATCCCACATCAATCAGCTTCACCGATTAGCGAAGCTGTAGCATTTGTAAGAGATGATTCAAAATTAATGAATGAACTCTTTCAAGCAACCATTGAAGCCACTGAAGAATCTGTTTATCAATCTTTATTACATGCTGAAACGACTGTAGGACGTAAAAATCGTGTTGTAGAAAAAGCAAAATTTGACCATTAAAAAAGATTGGCCATATGCCGATCTTTGAGAGTGTCGACAAAAGGTATCGAGAGAACGCTCTCTCGATACCTTTTGCTATTTTGTATTTTTAATATGTAAACAGATGCTGGAGCATTCTATCATCGTAAATTGTATTGTTCATATACATATTTATCGTAAAAGAAAAAGACTGTAGGCAAACTCGAAATTCTTCGAGTTCGTGTACAGTCTGAAAAATTGGCTATAATCCAATCTTTTTTCATAATATTTGCCATCCCAGCGTTACCAGGATGATTCCCGCA
>DATMJF010000601.1:0-15127 GCA_035554455.1 Rummeliibacillus sp. | reverse complement strand
AGCGAAAGACGGCGACTCCGACGGGAATAGCTTGAGCTGAAAGCCCCGCAACGAGGAGATTGAAGCCAAGCCCGTGGAAAGCGCCGTCTGTAGCGGAACATCCAAATCTGAATACGGAAAAGTTATTGTGTTGAAATATTCATATTTAAAAACCGAAAATGGATTTATGGAAATTATTCAATATACAAAATTATCAAATTATTATAAAATTTACAACGGTAAATGATTTATAATGGAATAAAGGGGGCGGAAACATGATTAAACAATCAATCATTGAAAATGTATTGGAAGTAGCACTCTCTACGGGTGGCGATTTTTCAGAAGTATTTATTGAAGATAAATATGTCAATTCATTGGGCTTAGTGAGTAACAAAATAGAAAACAGTATATCGGGCCGTGATTTTGGTATCGGTATTCGCATTTTCTCGGGACTTCAAAGCATATACACCTATACAAATGATTTTTCAGAAGAAGGATTACTTTTAGCGGCTAAAAAAGCAGCACTTGCGATTCAAGGTGGAGGTTCGGGTACCATTCACCCACTTCAAAAGGAAACATTTACGCCCATTCATCAAATAGCTCAAACACCGAAATCTGTAGAACATACAAAAAGAGCCGCTATTATGAGACAGGCAAATGATATTGCTCGAAATTACGATCCACGTATTAGTCAAGTTAGAGTTCGATACTTGGACGAAGAGCAAAATATTCTCATTGCTAATTCTGAAGGTAAATTCATTGAAGATACACGTATTCATAGCCGATTAGCCATTCAAACGACCGCTTCAGAAGGAAATGAATTGCAAACAGGTTTCTATGGCCCTGGTGCTCATGCTGGATTTGAATATATAGAGAAGTTAGATTTGAATCACTATGCAGGAGAAGCTGCACGTATGGCTATAACGATGCTTCATGCAGATGAATGCCCAAGTGGTAAATTCCCTGTCATCATCGACAATGAATTTGGTGGTGTGATTTTCCATGAAGCCTGTGGACACGGGCTTGAAGCAACAGCTGTTGCAAAGAATAATTCTGTATTTGCCAATCGAATTGGCGAAAGAGTCGCACCAGAAATCGTGACCTACATCGATGACGGTACTCTCCCTAACGAATGGGGTTCTCTTAACATTGATGATGAAGGCGAAAAAACACGAAAAAATGTCTTAATCGAAAATGGTATTTTAAAAGGTTACTTGATTGATAAATTCAATGCACGTCGTATGAACGCTGAACCAACAGGCTCTTCACGCCGTCAATCCTATCGGTTCAGCCCTACATCACGCATGACCAATACGTATATCGCACCAGGTACATCAACTCCAGAAGAAATTATTGCTGCAACTGAATATGGACTTTACACAAAGTATATGGGTGGAGGACAAGTAAATCCTGCAACAGGTGATTATAACTTTGCGGTTGCAGAAGCCTATATCGTGAAAAACGGCAAAATTGAACGCCCTGTACGCGGTGCAACACTGATTGGAAATGGCGCAAAAACATTACAACTTGTGGATCGTGTTGGTAATAATCTTGCACATGGTGCTGGCATGTGTGGTTCCCAAAGTGGCAGTATTCCTGTCAATGTTGGTCAGCCTATGATTCGTGTTAGTGAAATTACAGTTGGTGGGACTAAGGGGGAATAAGCAATGAAACTGAAAGAATTCCAAGAACAATTATTGCTCGATGCTCAAAATGCTGGTTTCAAAGAAGTTGAATTATATTATGAACACAAAGAATCCTTCCAATGTATGGTTTTCGAGGGCGAAATTGATAGCTATGAAACGTCTGAAGATGGTGGTCTTGGACTTCGTGGACTTTTTAATGGAAAGATGGGCTATTCTTATACAGAGAAAATAGACGAAGATTCCATTTCATTTTTAATCGAAAGTGCAAAAGCAAATGCAGCTATCCTAGATGAAGATGATGGTTCGGATATTTTTGAAGGAAGCAAAGATTACGAAGCTCATTGTTTCTATAACGAAGAACTAGCAAATGTCCAAATTCCAGAAAAGATTGAGTTGCTTCGTTCGATTGAAGAGAAAGTCCGTTCTTATGATAAGCGAATTGTCACACTTGACGAATGCATTCTTTATGACTTTTCTACAGAACGTTCACTTGCGAACAGTAAAGGCCTTTCGTTAACAGAAAAAAAGAATGGCTTATTGATCTACATTTCGACTGTAGTGAAAGACGGCGAAGAAATGAAAACTGGTAGCTTTATGAAATCAACACGTGACTTCCATTCACTCAATCCAGATGATATTGCCAAAGAAGCTGCTGATGAAGCCCTATCTTATCTAGGTGAAAAATCGATTCCGGCAGGAAAATATCCAATCATTATGAGATATGACGCAGCGGCATCATTACTGGCAACATTTTCACCTATCTTCTCAGCTGAGAATACACAAAAAAATCAATCACTTTTAAAAGGAAAAGTCGGAGAAAAAGTAGCATCCGATACCCTCACCCTATTCGATGATCCATTCCATCCAGAAGTAATAGGAGGATCCAATTTTGACGGAGAAGGTGTTGCAACAAAAAAACAGGCGATCATTACAAATGGAATACTTGCGACACTCCTCCATAACCGAAAAACAGCTAAAATAGAGGACTGCGAATCAACAGGTCATGCATCAAAAGCATCTTACAAAGGTACACTCTCTGTTGCACCTCAAAATATGTACATTGTTCCAGGCGAAAGATCGAAAGAAGATCTGATTGCCTCTGTAACAGAAGGAGTCCTTGTAACAGATTTATCTGGCCTTCATTCAGGTACGAATACAATCTCTGGTGATTTCTCTGTTGCCGCAACAGGATTCCATATTAAAGAAGGAAAAATTGCAGCACCAGTCAAACAAATTACAATCGCTGGTAACTTCTATGACTTGATGAAATCGATTGAAGAAACCTGCTCAGACCTACACTTCCAACAGGGTGGATTTGGTTCCCCTACCCTATTAGTAGAAGAACTTTATGTAACAGTTGATTAGAGGGTTAAATAAAAAAATATTGCCTGCTCCCCTACTCTCTGAGGGTGGCAGGCATTTTTCTTTTCAAAAGCTAAATTTGGAAAATCGATGCTCTTATTAATTAATCTATAAATAATAGATGAAAAATACAATAAATGATAAGATTGCAAGGAATAAAATCGTTGAAGTTTCCTTAAACGTATCCTTCACCCGTATATGAGTAACAATTCCACCTATCCCCGTAATTCCGAGAATAAGTGCTCCTACCAATGCAAAACTCGGAATCCAATAGCCAACGAGTATTAATGCTGCACCAACTATTTCCACCATGCCAGTAACCACTCTAAACCATTGCGGTAATCTCCAATGTTCAAAACCTTCTACATGCATTTCTGAACCTACTACCTTACCAATTCCAGCTATTGCAAACATGAGTATAAGAATTGCTTGAAAAACATAAGCTAATATTTCCATGTTTTTCTCACCCCTTTTTTGATTGACTAAATTGACTATTACGCAAAAATTGTTACTACATTATATTCATTCTGGCGTAATTTGATGTTCCAACACTTGGCTACAAAATAAGTCTGCGAGTGAACTTTCGAAGCAGTTACACTTCAAATTAAACCAATCTTTTATATGAAACTTCAAACTGTGATTTTTACTTTCTTCAACCACTTTTCAAATCTAAAAAAGCGAAAGTATATCGATTTTCTAATATGGCTAGAATAAGTTAGGATATTATCAAAAAAAGAGGTGTTGTTATGGAAAAGCACAGAGTCCTTCCGAGAGATCAGTGGATTGAAGCGAGAAAAGAACTACTGCGTAAGGAGAAGGAATTCACGAAATTGCGGGATGAACTGACACAACAGCGAAGGGATCTACCTTGGGAAGCTGTCAATAAGTTATATACATTTGATGGTCCTAGTGGCAAATTGTATTTAGCAGACTTGTTTTCTGGCAAAAGCCAGCTAATTGTTTACCATTTTATGTTCGACCCCAGTTGGGATCAAGGTTGCAAGCATTGTTCCTTCTGGGCGGATCACTATAGTGGGATGATTCCCCATTTAAATCACCGTGATGTCTCATTTGTTTGTATTTCCCGTGCACCGGTGGAAAAACTAGAACCATATAAGAAACGAATGGGTTGGACATTCCCTTGGTATTCTTCGCAGCATACCGATTTCAATTATGACTTTCAAGCATCATTTCCAAAAGAAGAAGTAGCTAATAAGAAAGCATTTTACAACTACACATTCCAGGATCCAATGAGTCAAGACAGAGAAGGTGTTAGTGTTTTCTATAAAGATGAAGACGGAAACATTTTTCACACTTATTCAACCTATGCTCGTGGTATTGATATGCTAAACAACACGTATCAGTTTCTAGATTTAGTTCCAAAGGGTCGGCAGGATGACCGCGGGCTACGTCATCATGATCAATACGTAGCAAAACTATGAAAAAACAAGCGAGTACTTTCTCTCGCTTGTTTTCGTTTGGTAAGATTAAACTTTTAAATAAACTTGATTTTGAAACGATTGCTTTTAATACTGAAAAAATCTATTATGGTCTGGTTCCTCAGAATCTACCTCTAGGTAAAAAATTGAGTGAATGTGAGATACCCTAATCCATAATTTTACGATTTTCCTTTTGAGATTCCATTAACATTTCAAAGTCCTCCACACTTAAGGGGCGACTAAATAAATATCCCTGAAGTTCATCGCATTCAATTTCTTGAAGAAATGATTTTTGGGTTTCATTTTCCACACCTTCTGCTATTACTTTGAAGTTCAAACCTTTCGCCGTCATGACAATCAATTTAACAATTGCCGCATCTTTCTCACTTTTCTCTAATGCGGAGATAAATGAACGGTCTATTTTTAGATGATCAATTTGGAATTCACTTAAATATTGCAGAGATGAATAGCCAGTTCCAAAATCATCGATTGCTATTTGGAAGCCCATTTGTTTTAGTGCTGATAGTTGATTGAGATTTTTTTCGATGGGACCCATAGCTATGCTTTCTGTAATTTCCAATTCGATATCTTTTGGATTTGCTCCTGTTTCTTTGATAATTTTTCTAACCATATCCATAAAGTCATTATGTTTAAATTGTAAGGAAGAAATATTCACTGCAAGTCTTAGTTTAGAAAATCCTTTCTCCCTCCACGATACAGATTGTCGACATGCTTCCCGCAAAACTCTTTCACCGATTAGTAAGATAAGGCCGTTTTCTTCAGCTACGGGGATAAAATCTGATGGAGGTACAAGACCAAACCCAGCTCTCTCCCACCGCACTAAAGCTTCTGCACCAATAATTTCATTGTTTTTAAGTGAGATTTGTGGCTGGTAGTGTAATATAAATTCATCCCGTTCTAGACCTTTTCTCATCGCATTTTCTAATTCCATAATGGATTCCATACTCATTGCACCTGAGTAAATCTTATAATTATTTTTACCACTATCCTTTACCTCGTACATGGCCGTATCTGCTTTCATTAAAAGGGTATCCCAATCGCATCCATCGTCTGGATAAATCGATATGCCAATACTAGGTGTGATATGAAGTTCAATGCCATTAATATTAAAAGTTTCTCTCAAGGTTGTTAAAATATTTGATGCTATTTTTTCTATCTTCTGCACATCTGTATTTTCGATCAACAATGCATATTCGTCTCCACCAAGGCGACAAACAACTTCATTTGGTACACATTTAACTAGTCTTTCTCCCACTACTTTCAATAAAAAATCACCATAGGAATGACCAAGACTATCATTAATTTGTTTAAAACGATCCAAGTCAAGAAGTATAAATGCAATCTGCTTTTGATCTTCTCTTGAATTACAAATGGCTTGTGAAAGTCTTTTCTGGATATATCTTCGATTGGGCAAACCCGTAACCACATCATGATACGCTAGGTATTCCATTGAATTGACTGTTTCTACTAGTTTATCCGTTCTTTCTTTTACTTTTAATTCGAGATCTTCATTTAAATTATTCAAATCTTTCACTAATTTATCGTTTTCTAACAAAGTGAATATTTGTCTTAAAATGACTAACAGTATACATAATACCAATCCGATAATGACAGGATGTATTTTGTACAGGATGATAATAAAATAAATAGAAAGCAAAAAGACACCAATATATGGAATGATATATTTAATAAATATGTTTTCACTTTGTTTTGCATGATTTGTAACCGGCTCTTTCGTTGGAAAAGGAACATGATAAATTCCTGACAATCCGATCATAAGAATAGATAGGATCCAGAAAGGTTCATTAATACTTCCTAAAGAATATGAATTCATCATTTTTAGATAGGAAAAAATAGTATCCGCGATAACTTGAATTAATAATCCAGAAATTAAAAAGAAAGTTGTCTTTTTAGAAAAGATACTATTTGATGCGATTAAAAGGCTTAAAATTCCTACGAGTACACCGAGGTCTAAAATTGGATAAAGTAATTCGGTGATGTAAAATTGAATGTTTGCATGTTGACTTAGTAATGGATGTATTAAGAAAATCCAACTAAACGTTGTCACTGCAGACATAGCTATTAACATATCGAGGAAGTATCGAATCGTAAACAATTTACTTTTAATCGCATTAATTAGTAAAAGGAGGGCTATGAAATAGAATCCATTTTGCCCTACCCAAAATTTTTCTGCATATGAAATATCTCCACTGCGCTTAAGAATAAATTCATTCAAAATCCAAATAATCATTCCGGTTAGATAACTAAGAACGCCTAGACCAAGAAATAGCCAGAAACTTTTAGCTTTTCCTTGATGCTTAAAAAAAGTAGAAGTGAGCCATCCAATCGACGCGCAGCATGCAATTATTTGAAATGCCACTCCGCCCCATTTTATATAATCTTGGTTATTTCTAAAAACAATATTCCAAAGGATGTTCGCAAGAATAAATATTACGATGAAAGAATATGCAAACCTCTTTGTTCTAATACTGTACATCCTGTTTCTCCATTCTTGATTTACTAAAAACTATGTAACTTTTAACCTCATTATTAACTAGGTATATTCCAGCTGTATTTTTCCTTATTTTGATATACTTCTTCAGAATAAATAATGGAAGGTATTACATAATCACCCTTGTAGTATATTTTTTCACTAACTGCTTCCACTGGAATATTGTATACATTTTTAAGTGCTTTGTAGAATACTCTTTCAAGGAGAACAACACAATAACTTATATGATGAGACTCTGTATAATTAACGAACAACCGAATTAGTCTTTCTAAGTTCTTACCTCTATATTGTTTTAATATGGCCACCTTATCAATTTCTATCACTGCGTTTGGATCATGTTGAATCAATTCTTTCTGATGGAAGGGATATACGGTGTTAATGTTATTATTAGGATCTAGAGCGTATTTCTTAAATTCAATAGTCCCCACTTTTTGATTATGTGAATCTGTGATTATATATCGATCTGATGGAACGTTTCCATTTTCCAGACCATATCCCTTCTCCAGCCAACATTCCATCCAAATTTGATTAAAATCATTTAACAATGCCAAAGAATTTACTTTTATGTACATGACGTGCTCCTCCAATAAAATAAAAAAATCACAAATATACTAATGTTTATACATACTAGGTCTATTATACCTAAGATTCACATTAAATTTAAAGTAGCATTGTTAAAATAAATGTACATATATTTCCCTATTTTTCGATTAAACGCTTCAAATAATAACCAATTACTATGACAAAACGGATATTTTTGATTATTTTAAACTAATACTATTTTATTATAAAATTACCAACGTAATAATTTCCTTGTACGCAGCTAAATTTAAATTCTAAGTTTTGTTCACGAACATTCGGGTTTTTGCCTATCCACGTTTTCTTCTATTTTAATCCACGAATTTAGACCATTTATCTGCGAAACAGATGTGTTGATTATCCAGTTTTATCCATTAAGAATGAATGATCAACCGATACCCGCTACGGATTGCTCGCTTTCCTGCGGGCGAGCGCTGAGCTGCTTCGGGGCAACAGGATGTTAGTCACAGAGTCGTTGCCACAGGACGTGGCGTTCTTAGACTCCGTTCCTTAAACGCTACGTGCAGGGTCTAAGCTGCCACGCTTTTCCCGCGGGAGTCGAGCAATCCTCCGCTACAATCAATAAACAATGAGACACAAGCACATTGAAAATAAGATTACAGAAGAATATTCTTCCTATTTTATCCTAATCAACACGATTGATATTTTATATTCCCTAGTAACCACCATGTTACCACTACAATTCCATAAAAAAGAACTGCTACCCAAACGGATAGCAGCCTCTATATTTCTTACACTCAATCTAAAATTTTCGTATACCAAGCTGGATGGCCTTTTGTTGATTGACTTCCTTTACTGATATAGCGGAATGAAACATTACACGCTTCTAGTTTTTCCATAAATGGTTTAATTTCCTCATTTGCCACTACCCAAAGGCTTCCGTCTTCTAGTCGATAATCGACAATTTCAAACCCTAGATCATTTAAAAATTTTACAATCGATATTTCCCCTTGTATTAATACATTCTGAATGAGCTCGGGTGGAATGTCATTGATCGTTGAGATGGAAACCATTTTTGATTCACTTTTATCCTTATTTGTATAAATTAATGTGGGATTTTTCGGTATATCTTCTTTAATTGATAGCTTTTTTACTACATTTTTATATTCTTCTATGAATGAATGATTTTCATCGTTGGTCTTCTCTGCAGCAAGTTGATCATTCAATTTGTTTTCTTGAACAGGTTTCGTAGGTACTTTTTTATGTTGAATCTGAAAGTGTATTTTGGGTTCTTGTTCGGACTTCGCATTCACGCCGAAATCATGGAGTACTTTTGAATTTTCTTCAGCACCTATAGGTAAAATCCCCAGATCAGAGAGCTTTGACCAGAGACCTTCCATTACTTTCTTTTGATCACAGTAATAGTCCCTACCTCTAACATGCCAGAATTTCCACCCCGCTTGTTCAAGGAATTCTTTTCGTTGTTGATTTTCTTCATACTTTTCGGGACCTTTCCATTTCTCTCCACCGCATTCCACAGCCAAACGGTCATGCAATCCCTCAATTACAAAATCAATTTTGTAAGGACCTACTTTTACTTTAGGGGTAACACGATAATCCTTTGACAAGATTATGTTAAGCACATCGATTTCAAAAGTTGATTCACATAGGCTTTCTAAGTCTTCAATCTGGCCCATTTCACTCTTTGGATTTTGACTTTCATTTAGTAAATCTTCTTCCATTAATTCAGCAATTTCTACCGATGGGAAAGTCTGCTCCGCGATTTCATATAAGGATATTTCACCATCAAATAAAGATCTATTTGGAACATCTTGAATATAATTATGCATTAATTCAGCTACAGCCTCACGATTTGCTCCAATTACTTGAGGATTAGTTTGTTCAGAATCCCCTACCACAATTACTTTTTCTCCTCTTAGTAAAGCATTTATAGAATATAAATCGCATTGACTGCTTTCATCAATGATGATGACATCAAATTTTTCATTTGTGATTGGGAAGTTTTGAATCACTTGATCAATTGGCATCATCCAAACTGGAATCGCTGATTGTGCCCGTTTTACAGCTTTGCGTGTTTCACGAATTAATCTAGTAGTATATTTCCCTTCGTCTTTTTCAATTTTTTGACTATTGGATTTCCAAACTGATAAAGCTTCTTTTTCTTCATCTGTTATTCGAGTTAGTTGTGAAGCCCACGTTGCATCTGTTACGATTTCTCGAATGTATTTCTTTTGAGCCATTAATTCATTTTGAAGTTGTTCTTTCAGTTCATTACAATTCGTATCGTCATCTTCATTTAACCACGTTTCCATTTTCTTCAACACAAATGCTTCTATATACTGATCCTTTTCCAGTTTCACCTCACCGAAGTTTTTATTTAGTCCCTCAATGGTAAGCGGTAGTTTCTGTGCTAATTGATCGGTGAATTTTTTCCACTTCGTAATCTTTTGGTCCACTTTGTGTAATTCTTTTAGCTCCCCTATTAAAGCTTTCCAAGCATCATCGTCTTTGACTTGCATTGCATAAAGGAATTGTTTTGCAATATCATGCATATTTTCACTATTCACCAAAGCAGCTAACTTCTCAATTTCAACGTCATATTTTTCTTGCCATCTTTCAAATCTGATATAGTTCAATGTATGTTCGATTTCTCTTTTCAAGTTTTCGTAATATGCGAGATCAAAAATATTACTTGGTTGAAGCTGCTCAATTTGAAGTTTCGATGATAATTCATGATTTAGATCTACAAGATCGATAATTTGTGATAGAACCTCAATTCTTTCTTCCAGTATTTGAGGGAAATCTTGCCACGTGATATCGATGCCTGGAATACCCATTTCATTCATATTTCCATTAAATAATCTCGCTAATTTTGTGATTAGATTCCTGTATTCTAGGTGCTTTTGGATTGTCGTAACATCTTCTAGCTTTACAAGAGGTTTTCCGTTTAAAACAGCTGTTTGGAATAAATATTCCGTCGTTTTTCCTTTTCGAATGAAGAACAATCGATTCGGCTTTTTACCTGAAAGGATCCTCTCTCTCGCGATAATCAAATCTAATTGAATTTCACTATTTAGCTTTTTAGGCAGCATAATTTTGTGTTGGATTAACTCATGATATAAAGCAAGTGCTTTTTCAGTATGCTGCTTTAACTCGTCAACGAGTTGCACCCAAAGCGTTCTTCGCTTCTCACCAGAAAGTAAATCCTGAATAAACTTACTGAAATTTTCATCCTCAACTAGATGATGATTGGCGATGATTTCTTCAACTAATGCTTTCATAATGAGTAGAGTTGATTTTTTTTCAGGTGTACGTTCTATTGGCAATATATATTGCAAGTCAATTTCATCAAGTAATTTCTTCTCTTCCTCAAGTAAAGTTTTAAATGTTGATTCATTTAAAATATCCGGATTGGTAGGCAATTTTGTATCAATTAACGCAGAATCTTCTTTTTTGAAAGAATTTTGTAATGTACAGAATTCTTCCCACTCGTCATGACTCAAAGGAAATTTCATAATTAAAGGAAGATCGTCTTCTATCCATTGATAATGAACATCTGTTTCGGCTAGACGTTTTGCAACATCATATTTAAACAGTTGCTGATCACCGTATAAAATGGGCGTTCCTTCTGATTTCGCATATTGTTTCAAGCTATTTCTGTACGCTGCTTCATTTTGTATACTTTGATTTAATAATTGCTGATTTTGCTCTATATTTTCTTTTAATTTTTGAAGATCTAAGGCTTCTAGCTTTTCTCCAATTAGTCGAATGGATTGTTCGATTTCATGGAATGCATTTGTATCCTCACTTAAGACAGGTACACATAAATCTCGAATTTCTTCTGGAATCTTATTTTTCAATTCACTTGATTGACTATCCTCTTGAGTTGTAATGAGGATTTTCTTACCTTCAGCTAAAAAGTGAGAAATGAGATTTGCGATTGTGTGTGTCTTCTCTGTTTCTGAAGGCACATGAACCGTTACGCCATTATCTTGTTCAAAACGTTTTACAATCTCTTTTTGCTGCTCATTCGCATTTAATGGGAAAAATACTTGATTTGGTAATGTTGATTTCAACAAATTCGATTTCTTTATACTATTTTGATGATGTTGTTTAGGAATATCCCCTAAGATAGCATGGATTGAATCAGGAAGTTCTATCTTGTTTTGATCAATTGCAGAAATAATTTGTTGCAAATCATTTCTTAAAATCGCTGAACTTTTTGCACGTATGATCAGCAATGACTGATTTATTATGACAGGTGCATGATTATCACTTGTTTCAACGTTACTATTTTCAATAAACCGTCCGTTTGGATCTAGTAAATGAACGAGTTGTTTAAATTCATTTGATAGATCATCTGAAAAGCTGACATTTTCAATATTGTCAATTAGCACATCGATTTGTTCTCTATTCGGTAATGTCTTCCCACTAAATAATTCATTTTCAAACTTTAATCCTTTTGTTTCCTCTTTTAACGTAATCAAGTCTGATTCAGCATGAAGGGTCAACATCACATTTGTCGTAAATAAAGGGAGTTCCATCGTTTCTCCTTCATCTGCTCCTGGCCATTTCAGTAATCCCTTTGATAGTACTAATTCGATTGAATCACTTTCCTGATCTAATCTATTGATCAATTCGAGAAGTTCAGTATAGAGATTATGGGCACTATCAACCCGTTTTTTTCTTTCTATCCACTCTTTCCATTCTGATAAGCGTTGTGAATCTAGTTTGATGTTTTCTTCGTTTTCACCGACATTAAAGACCGTTTCGTCTACTTTTAACGTGTGTTTGTAGCTCGGTGTACTCGACTCTTTTTTATAATCGACATCTATCCATTTGTCTAACTCAGGATATGGACTTGGACTAACGAGTAATGTGTGTTCGATGGTAGGCTTATGTATTTCTAGTAGATTTGACGGTCGCCCACATCTATTTCCAATAGTGCATCCTTCAACTTCACCTAATTCGTCCCAAATCCATGTCTTTTCATAATCTTGAATTGATCGAATGGGTTTTCCATTCAATGATGAAAGTGCTAATAAATATTCAAAAAAACGTTTCGCTTTATCATTCAATTGCTCCTTCAAAATCGACACCCCTATCTTTTATTCGTTTTCAATAAAAAGCCTAGAAGTATATATATAAACTCCTTTAACTCTTAATGTATATGCTCTAGAAAATGTACTATGCCCTATTTTCTTTATGATTATTTTTATAGTACAAATCTGCTATAACAAGAAGTGGAATCAGCTTCGCTTTCCGCGGGCGAATCGACGAGCCTCCTCGCTACGCTGTGGGGGTCTCTTTGGGTCTCTTTGGCTCGCTTTCCTTTAGATAAAGATTGCTCCTGCATCGCTTCGCTAGCTTCATCGCAGAAAATTCTTCTTGCTCCTGCAGAGCAAAAAGAATTTTCGCTGATTCCACTTCAACAAAAATTGCATCACAAATTTTATTATTCTGCAGGAGTGTCGGGTCATCCAACTCCACTTTATTCGAATAAAAAAAGTAGCCTTACACAGTTTAGTTTCGTGTAAGGCTACTTTGATTTATTTTTAGCTGCATTTATTTTTGATTTTTCAAAAGCGCTTGAATTTCCTCCAAAGTTGGAAGCCCCGTCATGGCACCTTTTTTTGTAGTAGATAATCCTCCTGAAATATTTGCAAAGCGAATCATCTCGGCAATTTCTGATTCTGAATGGTCATTTAGTGTTTTGTCTGATTCATTTAGTGAATAGAGAATCCCAGAAACAAAGGCATCACCTGCTCCAGTAGTATCAACCGCCTGACATGTCAAAGCAGGAACAGTTCCAATCTGCCCTTTATAACAATACATACATCCTTCAGATCCTAAAGTGACCAAAATCAGCGGCAATTTAGGTAATAGAGCGATTCCCTCTTCCATGTTACTGCATCCTGTTAAAAAGGTTAGTTCTTCATCTGAAACCTTTAAGATATCGACATATGGAATTGTAGCAAGTATGGTTTCCTTAGCCAGTTCCTCGGAATTCCAAAGGTTTGGCCGAAAATTCGGATCGTAGGAAATCAACATCCCCGATTCTTTTGCCTTCTTAATCCCCTCCATTGTCGCTGATTTGGAAGGCTCGTGAATTTGCGAAATCGATCCAAAGTGAAAAATCTTATGTTGTGTGAACAGCGATGCGTCTAATTCTTCTTTTTGCAAAAATTGGTCCGCACTCGGGTTTATGTAGAAACTAAAATGGCGCTCCCCTGAAGCCTCCAGTGAAACGAACGTTACGCCAGTTCGTGCTTCTTCCGTAAAAATCATCGAACGCGTATTCACGCCGTACCCTTCTAAAGTTTCCTTCAAAAAACGTCCAAGTACATCGTCTCCAACTTTACCAAGAAAAGTCGATTCGCCTCCAAGTTTTGCAACACCAACAGAAACATTCGCTGGCGCACCACCAGGAGCTTTCTGATATGTTACATTGTCAGCATCCAGAGGAATAAAATCAATTAAAGCTTCTCCTAAACATAAAACACCTTTCATGTTCATAGCATCTCCTCAAAAACTATAATAGTCAGTTTAACCATTATATAATATAAATCTATTTTGCAGGTTTGACATCAGTGGCTTTAATATACCCCATTCGATTACCCAATAATATCCCATAATAGTCTTTATTAATTTTTGATACAGATATTTGAACGCCTTCGTTAATAGTTGCCAATGAGGTTGCTTTTAAAGAAGCAGTTTTTAATACCATTGTTTCAATTTTTGTTGTTACTTTTCGTTTCATTTCTATATTTTTATAAGTTAAATTAGTAGGTGCCTTGGCATATGTATTCACATCCATATTTTGTACATAGCCGTTTATTTTCCCAACCTGAATACCTACCCATTTCCCATTACTTGGTGTTATCACTCTATATACTTCTTTTTTATTTAATGTGCCAATGATTGTTTTCTTATTTTGATTTTTATATACAGGGATATCTGATTTTGTTTTAATATATTTCAACTTATTTTTGTGATGCTTACTCACTATTAAAGCAATGCCTGCAATAACTTTATTCGATTTTTCATAAGTAAAGCCTTTTGTCATTACAGCAAGCACAAATGGATCTTGATCATAGATGATTCCATAATCATGGGACACTTGATACATAGGTATCATCCCTACTTTATGAGATATTTTAACCCCTTTAATCCCCTTGGGAATGGCATCATTATAAATTGTACTTTGTAAATAGTTGACTAACAGTTTTCCATTTTTACTTGTCAAAAATCTAACTATTTCACAGTTGAAGCATTTAGAAAAAACAAAAAGCACCATCATTCAGATGCTTTTTAAGCAGATTCAGTGGTTTACTTTTATTCAACTGACGGCGCAAGTTAAAGAAAAAGTATTAGAAGGTTACTTTAAACAGATATACCAAAGTGAAATAATAAATTTTCATCGCTATGTTGAATGAATATCTGAAAGAAAATGTTCAGCAAGGAAGGAGGAATCTTGCTGAACATTAATTTAAATATGATGAATAATAATTTTACTAATCCAAGCAGCAAAGATAATCCAGATAATTATAACTTTAAGCTTGTTCAATAAGTTCCCCACGCCAGTCAGTATCAAAGGTGTTCAATAT
>DATMJF010000600.1:0-2008 GCA_035554455.1 Rummeliibacillus sp. | reverse complement strand
CGCAGCACGATAAATGGAGAGCTAAGGAAAAGCGTAGTGGAGTTTATCTAATAGCTCATTGTCGGTTATTTAATAAATGAAGGGAGCGTGATTAAATGTCTCAGCATCAATTTTTAGGGAAAACCGTAATTGTTACTGGCGGTAGTATGGGAATTGGTAAAGGAATTGCATCTGTTTTTGCAAAGCAAGGAGCAAATGTTGCCATTGTTGCTCGTAATATGGAAAAAGATACACAATGTGCAAATGAGCTTACTGAACAAGGATATCAAGCAAAAGCATTTTATGGTGATGTTATCGATTTGCAATCTATGAAAGATATGGCCGAAAAGGTAATTCAAACATTTGGTGACATCGATATTTTATGTGCAAATGCAGGGATTTTCCCCTCCATTACCATTGAAGAAATGACAGCTGAAAATTGGAATCAAGTCATGGACGTTAATGCAAGGGGGACATTATTTTCAGTGAAAGCATGTTTACCATATTTAAAGAAAAATGACTACGGCCGTGTAGTTATAACGTCATCAATAACAGGACCTCTTACAGGTTATTCTGGTTGGGCACATTATGCTGCTAGTAAAGCTGCACAATTAGGATTTATGCGAACAGCAGCTTTAGAACTAGCTCAGCATAATATAACTGTTAACGCGGTTATGCCAGGGAATGTTGTGACAGAAGGCTTAGAAAACTTGGGAGAGGAATATCTTCGAAAGATGGCATCAGCTGTACCATTTAAAAGGTTAGGGACAGTTGAAGATATAGCGTATGCAGTTTTATTTTTGGCATCAAAAGAAGCTGGATTTATTACAGGTCAAACAATCGTAATAGACGGTGGTCAAACATTACCGGAAGATGCAGAGGCATTTTGATTATTATTCTTTTTCTTAAAACTAGTCGTCTAAAATGAAAGAATTTATAGAGTGATAGATTAATAAAATCCATTATATGAACTTTACTTTGCATACTAACATAGAATTAGCCCTTTTATTGGATTAAGACAGATTTCACACTGCGCATCCATTTCAAAGGCTTTTTTTATGCACTAATATCCGAAGAGGTGAAAACATGAGCGAAGAGAAAAAAAGGTTTATACAAGAATTTGTACCAGGGAAACAGATAACACTTAGCCATTTAATCGCAAATCCAGATGCTGATCTATTTGTAAAATTAGGCATACAAGAAGCAGGTTCGCTCGGTATTATGACATGTACGCCTAGTGAAACGGTTATTATTGCAGGTGATTTAGCAACAAAATCAGCAAATGTAAATGTAGGTTTTTTAGATCGTTTCACGGGTAGTTTAGTGCTTGTTGGCAGTGTATCTGAAGTAGAAATGGCTATGCAGGAGATCAATCGCTTTTTATACGAAAAATTGGGATATACACGTACAGAGATTACAAAATCATAAGGATGTGTGTATATGCAAAATAAAGCAATGCTTATTGGTGCAATCGGTGTAGGTAAGTCTACATTAACAAATGCATTACTTGGAAAGACTGTTCCAGCTATAAAAACACAGACACTTACTTATTATGACTGGATTGTAGATACTCCAGGAGAATATACGGAAAATCCATTATTTTATAAAAATATAATGGCGACTGCATTAGAAGTAACACACATTCTGTATTTGCAAGATAGCACCTCTTATAAAAAATATTACCCACCTGCATTTAGCACGGGCTTTGGAAAATTACCAATTGGTGTCATTACAAAAAAAGATCATCCCCATGCGGATATAGAGCAGGCACTTAAGAATTTGACTTCAATAATTGTAAGTGGCCCTATTGTTATTGTTTCTGCAATGGAAGCAGATGGAATTGAACATATAAAGAAACTCGTAAGCATGAATACGATGGAAGAAATGAGAATATACGCTAATGAACAACTAGATGATCATCTACTATTTATTCAGTAATAGTAAGCATAATCTTAGATTTCTGCAAATATATTATGAATGAGTATATTACTAAACTACGCAAAGGCCTTTTTATTCGTAGATTTTGCGT
>DATMJF010000599.1:0-2962 GCA_035554455.1 Rummeliibacillus sp. | reverse complement strand
TTCTCCAGTTACAGCTTTCATTACTTTTTGGTTGATTTGAACTAAGTCATCGCGGCTCATACCAGGTTTACGAGCAACACCAGCAGTGATTATTACTACGTCAGAATCTTTAGTATCTTCGTAGTTTGAAGTACCAATGATATGTGAATCAAAACCTTGTACTGGTGCAGCTTCAGCCATATCTAAAGCTTTACCTTTTGTTGGATTTTCAGCTTGAGGGATATCAACTAAAACAACATCACCAAGTTCTTTTTGTGCTAATAAGAAAGCAGATGTAGCACCAGTGAAGCCAGCACCGATTACTGAGATTTTTTTGCGATTAGAAACCATTATAAAACCTCTCCCTTTTATTAATATTAAAAAAAGGGAAAAGGGGTAATACCCTTTTCCCGTATTCAACCTATATTAATTAAAGATTTTTGATCAATTCGTTAGCGAATTCAGAACATTTTACTTCTGTAGCGCCATCCATTAGACGAGCAAAGTCATAAGTTACAACTTTAGAAGCAATTGTTTTTTCAACTGAAGCAGTGATCATGTCAGCAGCTTCTTTCCATCCTAGGTGTTCAAGCATAAGTACGCCTGAAAGAAGTACTGAAGATGGGTTTACTTTATCTAGACCAGTGTATTTAGGAGCTGTACCATGAGTAGCTTCGAAAATAGCATGTCCAGTTACGTAGTTAATGTTAGCTCCAGGAGCAATACCAATACCACCAACTTGTGCAGCAAGTGCATCAGAGATATAGTCACCGTTTAGGTTCATTGTTGCAACAACATCGAACTCTTTAGGACGAGTTAAGATTTGTTGTAAGAAGATATCAGCGATTGAATCTTTTACTAAGATTTTGCCAGCAGCTAAAGCGTCAGCTTGAGCTTTGTCAGCAGCTTCTTGACCTTGTTCAGCTTTAATAGCATCATATTGGTTCCAAGTGAAAGTTTGATCAGCGAATTCATTTTCAGCTACAGCATAACCCCAGCCTTTGAATGCACCTTCAGTAAATTTCATAATGTTACCTTTGTGTACTAAAGTAAGTGATTTGCGGCCTTCTTTGATTGCATAGTTGATAGCAGCACGTACAAGACGTTCTGTACCTTCTTTTGATACTGGTTTAATACCGATACCAGAAGTTTCTGGGAAGCGAATTTTGTTTACTCCCATTTCATTTTGAAGGAAGTTAAGAACTTTTTTCACTTCATCTGAACCTTCTTGATATTCGATACCAGCATAGATATCTTCAGTGTTTTCACGGAAGATTACCATGTCAATATCATCTGGGCGTTTAACTGGAGAAGGAACACCTTCGAAGTGACGCACTGGACGTAAGCAAACATATAAGTCAAGTTGTTGACGTAATGCTACGTTAAGTGAACGAATACCTCCACCGATTGGTGTTGTAAGAGGTCCTTTAATAGCGATTAAATATTCATTGATTTTATCTAAAGTTTCTTGTGGCAACCATTCGCCAGTTTTGTCGAATGCTTTTTGGCCAGCTAAAACTTCAAGCCATTGAATTTTCTTTTCGCCATCATAAGCTTTTTCTACTGCTGCATCAATTACACGTGAAGCAGCTGCCCAGATATCAGGGCCGATTCCGTCACCTTCGATGAATGGAATAACTGGGTTGTTTGGTACGTTAAGTACACCTTTTTCTACTACGATTTTCTCGTTAGTCATTTGTTCCTTGCCTCCTATATTCATACACGTAGGGCAGGAGCTAATTTAGCGCCGCCCTACGATTATTACCATTATAACAATTATCTTTCTTCAACTGGTACATATTTTTGCATACCAGGTCCAACATATTCTGCACGTGGACGAATTAAACGGTTGTTAGCATATTGTTCTAAGATATGAGCTACCCAACCAGATACACGTGAAACTGCGAATACTGGAGTGAATAGGTCATGATCAATACCTAGTGAATCGTAAACTGATGCTGAGAAGAAGTCTACGTTTGCAGGTAAATGTTTTTGTTCTACGATCATGTCGTGGATTTTAACTGACATTTCGTAAAGTTCAGGTTTACCTGTTAGTTTAGTCAATTTTTCAGACATTAAACGTAAATGTTTTGCACGTGGGTCACCTTTACGGTATACACGGTGTCCGAAGCCCATGATTTTTTCTTTGTTATCCAATTTGTTTTGGATGTATGATTCTACGTTTTCGACAGAACCAATTTCAGATAACATTTTCATCACTTGTTCATTTGCGCCACCGTGAAGAGGTCCTTTAAGAGCACCAATTGCTGCAGTAACACCAGAATACATATCAGATAATGTAGCTACACATACACGAGCAGTGAATGTAGATGCATTTAATTCATGGTCAGCATGAAGAACTAATGCTTTGTTGAAAGCTTCTTCTTCGATTGGTTGTGGTTCTTTACCAGTTAGCATGTACAAGAAGTTAGCTGCATATGATAAATCTTTTTTTGGTGCAACTGGTTCTTTACCAGCACGGATACGACCAAATGCAGTAACTACTGTTGCCATACGAGCTTGTAATTTGATAGCTTTACGGTAGTTAGCTTCATCTGACATAACTTCTGCATCTTCATCATATAAAGCTAATAAAGATACTACTGTACGTAGAGCTGCCATTGGATGAACAGATTTAAGATCGTAAGTTTTAAAGTGGTCTAATACTGCTTGTGGCACTTCCATATTTTCAGCTAGTTGTTGTTTTAACTCAGCTAATTCGTCTGCTTTTGGTAAACGTGTGTGCCATAGTAAGTAAACTACCTCTTCAAAAGATGCGTTTTCTGCTAAATCATCAATGTTATAGCCTACATATGTAAGAGTATCATCAATGATTGAGCTAATCTTAGTTTCCGCTGCTACAACGCCTTCTAAACCTTTAGTTGTTGCCATTATATCTCGCTCCTTTTTCGGTTTTAAAGTAGTGTGAAAATCAAATTTTGACACTTCAATAATCAATATGAACCTATAAGTAAATCGCTTA